>JAHWKY010000015.1 GCA_019347575.1 Actinomycetota bacterium
CTTGGCGCCGGCGTCCTGGTGCTGACCGTCCTTGGCGTACGCCACCGACAGCACCTCACCCTTGGCGCCCCGCCCCATCAGCCACACCGACGGGTACTTCATCGTGACCTTGGAGCCGATGTTGCCGTCGATCCACTCCATCGTCGCGTCCTCGTAGGCCGCGGCGCGCTTGGTGACCAGGTTGTAGACGTTGGTCGACCAGTTCTGGATGGTCGTGTACCGCACCCGCGACCCGGGCTTGGCGATGATCTCGACCACCGCGGAGTGCAGCGAGTCCGAGCTGTAGATGGGCGCGGTGCATCCCTCGACGTAGTGGATGTAGCTACCTGGCTCGGCGATGATCAGGGTCCGCTCGAACTGGCCCATGTTCTCCTTGTTGATGCGGAAGTAGGCCTGGAGCGGGATGTCCACCTTGACGCCCTCGGGCACCCAGATGAACGAGCCGCCGGACCACACCGCCGTGTTCAACGCGGCGAACTTGTTGTCATTGGCCGGGATGACCTTGGTGAAGTGCTCGCGGAACAGGTCCTCGTGCTCACGGAGTGCCGTGTCCGTGTCGAGGAACAGCACGCCCTTCTCCTCGAGGTCCTCGCGGATCTTGTGGTACACGACCTCGCTCTCGTACTGAGCCGCTACGCCGGCGATGAGACGCTGCTTCTCGGCTTCGGGGATGCCGAGCTTGTCGTAGGTGTTCTTGATGTCGGCGGGCAGTTCGTCCCAGGTCGCGGCCTGCTTCTCGGTGGCGCGGACGAAGTAGTAGATGTCGTCGAAGTGGATCCCCGACAGGTCGCTGCCCCAGTTCGGCATCGGGCGGCGCTCGAACGCCTCGTAGGCGCGCAGACGCAGCTTGCGCATCCACTCGGGCTCGCTCTTGAGGAAGCTGATCTCCTCGACGACCTCGCGTGAGAGCCCGCGCTTGGGCTCGAAGACGTAGTTGTCGGGGTCGTGCCACCCGAACTTGTACTCGTCGAGGTCCGCCGCAACGCGTCGCTGCTGGTCCTCGGCGGGCGTCATGGTGCCCGGAGTGATGATCTGGTCGGTCACTGGGACCCTCCATCGGATCGGATGATCGGAAGCTGGTTCGCGTCGGTGGGGACGTCCTTCGGCGTGACGGTGCACACGCATGCGTGCGCCCCGGAGGCCAGCGTCTCGCGCCGGCTCAAGGTCACGTCGTCGCCCAGGACGCGCTTGAACATCGCGGCCTCGTAGGCGCACATCTCGGGGTGGTACTCGGCCACGTCGTAGATCGCGCAGTGCTCCTGGGTCAACCGGAAGCTGTCGCCGTCGGCCTCGACGCTGGCGAAGTAACCGTCGACGCTGAGCGCGTCAGCGAGGTCCTGGAGGCGCCGCTCGATGTCGGCCTCGGCGTCGATCAACTCGTCGTAGTCGGACGCCTCCCGCTGCATGCGCCAGTTGAGGTACGCGCGCAGCTCGCCCCGCCCGTGCCGCTCGACGAGGTAGTCCAGCAGCTCGCTGGCCATGCTCGCGTAGCGGTGCGGGTACAGCGCTCGGGCGCGCTCGGTCAGGTGGTAGGTGGCGACGGGACGGCCGACCGGCTGCTTGACCGTCTCGGAGGCGACGAAGCCGTCGGACTCGAGCACCGCGAGGTGCTTGCGGACGGCCACGTCGCTGATCGCGAGGTCCTCAGCCAGTTCGGGCGCGGTGCGGTTGCCGTGGCCACGCAGCAGCTCGACGATGGTCGCCCGCGCCTCACCGAGCAGCGAGACGAGGGAGACCGCTTCGTCGCGGGCGGCTTGATCGCGTGTAATGGACATCGTCAGAGACGGCCTCTCGGTGCGGTTCTGGAGCGCTGGGAGCGCGTTCCGTACTTCCTGAACCTCGTGGTTGCGATAGTACGAGTGCGCGGGGCGCACCGCAAACCCCGGTTCCGCGCGGACGGTGGACCGCTCCCCCACCCCGGCGTAAGGTCGGTGACGTCACGCCGTCCGGGGTGCGTGAGCCCCGCGGAGGCACCCGAAGGAGGATGGCGCGCGCTCGCGCGTTCGCCGCCCGGGAGCCCCGTCTCCCCCGGCCGAACCGGCCCGTTGCGGCCCGCCAGGCCGACGAGACGAGACACCAGCGGTACGCCGTGACGGGAGGCCCCGGGTTCGCCCGGGGCCTCCGCCATGCCGGTTTCAGGTGCCGAGGATGTCGTCGAGGACCGTCTGGAGGTCCTCGGGCTCGAACGGCTTGCCGACGTACGCGTCGGCACCGGCCGCGATACCCGCGGCGCGGTCGTCGCTGGTGGAGCGAGCGGAGAGCATGATCACCTTGAGCGCCGACAGGTCCGGGTCGCCGCGGATCTCCTTGAGGGTCGACAAGCCGTCGAGCCGGGGCATCATCACGTCGAGGACCACGAGGTCGTAGGGCTGCCCACCCCGCAACTCGTCGAGGGCCGCTTGGCCATCACCGACCTCGGTCACGTCGTGATCGAAGCCCAGCAGCATGCCCAGCAGGGACCGGATGCCGGGCTCGTCGTCACAGACGAGGATGCGGGCCAACCCGTGCCTCCGTGTCTTCCCAGGTGTGAGCACTCTAGATGCGCTGCTCTCACTGCTGCTGTTGTTGCTGCTGTGCACTCCGTCGTATGTGGACCGACACGTGCAGATCGTGGTCGGTCGGCCCGGTGTACAACCCCCGCATCGGGGCGACGTCGTCGTAGTCGCGGCCGTGGCCGATCTTCACGTGCCGCAGACCGACCTCCTGTCGGTTCGTGGGGTCCAGGCCCCACCAGCCGAAGCCGGGGATGGCGACCTCGACCCAGGCGTGCGTCTTGACGTCGACCTCGTCGACGTCGGGGTCGGTGCCGTTGCGCTCGCTGACGGCGAACAGGTAGCCCGATACGTAGCGTGCGGGGATGCCCAGGCTCCTGGCCATGCCGATGACGACGTGAGCGAAGTCCTGGCACACGCCCACGCGAGCGGCCAGCACCTCGGCCACCGGCACGCCGACGTAGGTGGCGCCGGCGCGGTACTCGAAGCTGGTCCCGACCGCGCGGTGCAGCGCCAGCGCCGCCCCCACGACGTCGTCACCGGCGACCTCGGCGCGTTCCCGTGCCTCCGTCGCCACCACGTCGTTCCACTCGACATGCGGGGAGGGCTCGAGGTACTCCAGGTGCTCGTCGCGGAAGTCCGCCTCGGTGAGTTCGGCGAACCTCGGCGACGCGGCCACTGGCCGTCCCCGCGACGTCTCGACGGTCGCGGTGGCGACCACCTCGAGGTGACGGTGAGGCAGGCGGATCCCGAACGCGTCGACGCGCGTGCCCCAGTAGTCGACGTAGGAGAAGGTCCGCGAGGACGGTGACGTCGTGACGTCGTAGTGCAGGACCTGTTGGCGTTCGTCCGATGTCGGACACGCACGTAGCTCGTTCTGCGACTCGACGACCTCGCCGGCGTAGTCGAAGACGGTGCGGTAGCGGATGTCGAAGCGCACGGTCGCCCTCAGCTCGTCGCGACGATGTGGAAGCCGCCAGCCTGTCGGTGCTGGAAGTACTCGGAGGCCACCGCATCGGCCAACGTCGACGTGCCTGCCTGTACCTCGTCGAGGAACCCGTGCAGGCCTTCGCCCATGAGCTCGTCGACGCTGGTGTACTCCAGCGAAGCGCGCAGCCGGCCGACCAGCCGGCGGGCCCGCGTCCCGACGCCTCCCTCGTCGCTCAGCCGCACCAGTTGGTGCTCGGCTGCCTGCACGGCGAACAGCACCGACCGGGGGAAATCGGGCGACAGGAGCAGGAACTCGACGACGTCAGCCGGCTGCATCGAGGCGCGGTACCCCTTGCGGAACGCCTCGACACCGCTCGCGGACTTCAACACGGCGACCCAGTGGTGGAACTCCATCGGGGCCGCCGACGCCAGCTGCTGGAAGCGCACGTTGAGCAGCCGGCAGGTCATCTCGGCACGTTCGAGCATCCGACCCAGGGTCAGGAAACGCCAGCCGTCGTCGCGCGGCATCGTCTCGGTCGCGACGCCCACGATCATCTGGCAGCGGCGCTTGACGAACGAGAACAGCTCGTAGGGGCGCTCGCTGATCTCGACCTCGAGGTCGCGTGCGCGCAGGTCGAGGTAGAGGCCGTTCACCGCCTCCCACAGCTCCAACGAGACCAGCTCGCGGACGCTCCGGCCGTTCTCCCGTGCACGGCCGATGGCGGCGAGCATCGAGCCCGGGTTGGTGTCGTCGAGGACGAGGAACCG
The DNA here is from genome assembly GCA_019347575.1 of Actinomycetota bacterium. Lineage (NCBI taxonomy): Bacteria > Bacillati > Actinomycetota > Actinomycetota bacterium. The sequence goes on from JAHWKY010000015.1 coordinate 4,191, forward strand.
GATCACATCGGTCGCCTCGACCTCGCCGTAGTGGTCGCGGTAGGCCGCCCGGAGGTGGAGCACGTCGAGCAGCTGGGCCCACGCGGCGGCCACCTCGGAGGGAGGCGACTCGAGCAGGCCGTGGTAGGTGACATCGACCATCCGTGCGGTGTCCTCGGCGCGCTCCACGTAGCGCCCCGACCAGAACAGGTTCTCCGCCAGTCGTGCCAGCACTCGTCAGCTCCTCAGAGTCCGGGCTCGAGGACCCACGTGTCCTTCGAACCGCCCCCTTGGGAGGAGTTGACCACGAGCGAGCCCTCCCGGAGGGCCACCCGGGTGAGCCCACCCGGGATCGCCTCGGTCGTCTCGCCCGAGATCACGAAGGGGCGCAGATCCACGTGTCGCCCCGCGAACCGGTCCCCGACCAGCGTCGGGTGGCGCGAGAGGCTCACGACCTCCTGGGCGATGTAGCCGCGGGGGTCGTCCTCGACGCGCTGACGGAACGTGGCGATCTCGTCGTCGCTGGCCTCCGGGCCGATCAGCATCCCGTACCCACCGGACTCGCCCACCGGTTTCACGACGAGCTCCGGCAGTCGAGCCAGGACCTCCGCCCGCTGATCGTCGTCCCAGAGCAGGTAGGTCTCGACGTTGGGCAGGATCGGCTCCTCGTCGAGGTAGTAGCGCACCAGGTCGGGTACGAACGGGTACACCGCCTTGTCGTCCGCGACGCCGTTGCCGAGCGCGTTCGCGATGGTCACGTTGCCCGAACGCATCGCCGACAGCAGGCCCGGGACACCGAGGGCCGAGTCGGGGCGGAGCACCACGGGGTCGAGGAAGTCATCATCGATGCGCCGGTAGATCACGTCGACCCGCTGCAGTCCCCGCGTCGTGCGCATGTACACGACGTGTTCGTCCACCACGAGGTCCGGGCCCTCCACCAGCTCGACGCCCATCTGGCGGGCCAGGAACACGTGCTCGAAGTAGGCCGAGTTGTGCACCCCTGGGGTCAGTACCACCACCGTGGGGTCCTCGCCAGCGGCGGGCGGGGCGATCGAGCGCAGCGCCCGGAACAGCAGCATCCCGTAGTGGTCGACCGGTCGGATGCGGTACCGGCGGAACACGACCGGCAGCACCCGGGTCATGGCGGCGCGGTTCTCGAGGACGTAGGAGATGCCGCTGGGGTTGCGGAGGTTGTCCTCCAGCACCCGGTACGTGCCGTCGCCGTCACGCACGAGATCGATACCCGCGACGACACAGCGCGCCCCGTGCGGCACCTGGATGCCGAACGCCTCCCGACAGAACCCGTCTGACGACCCGATCAGCCAGCGCGGCACGACGCCGTCCCGCACCGCCGCCCGCTCCCCCGCGTACAGATCCTCGAGGAAGCGGTTGAGCGCCGTGACGCGCTGGATCAGTCCACGCTCGAGCAGTTCCCACTCGTCGGCCGGGATTATCCGCGGACACAGGTCCATCGGGAAGGTGCGCTCAACGCCCTCGTCGTCGCCGTACACCGTGAACGTGATGCCCTGCGTGCGGAAGATCGTGTCGCGGAGACGTTCGCGCTGCGCCAGTTCGTCGGGGTTCAGCTCCCGGATGCGCGATGCGAGGTCGCGGTAGTGGCCGCGCACCTGGCTGCCGTCATCGAACATCTCGTCGAAGAAGCCGGCTCCGTCGTAGCCGTCGAAGAACGTCATACCAGCGAGAGTAGTGGCGTTCGCACGGGGGAGAGCGGGGTTGGACTGCGGACGGGGCGCCGCGAGGGCACCCCGCCGCAGCGGTCGTCACGCGTCGGGGCGCCCCGGCATGCCCCGCAGCTCGTGGTCGAAGGGCTCGGTGAGCAGACGCTGCCAGGCGATGCCGAACGCCGCCTCGGCGTCCTCGCCCCGCAGCAGCGCGAGGGCCTGGAAGGTCACGTCCCAGCCGAACTCGAGCACGAGGACGTTCACCGCATCTTCGGCGCCCACGGTGGACACGAGGGCGCGGGCGACTCCCATCACCGAGGTCAGGCGGGGGTGGCGGTGCTCCACGTCGGTCCTCCGGATCGTCTCGCGTGGGCGGTGCATCCCATCCAACGAGCGACCGACCGCCAGGTGACGCACCGCGACCGGCCAACGCGGAGAGTCACGAACCGAACGTCAAGGAACGCGCTGCGTGAGCCGAAACCAACAGCGACGGGGGCCCCCGGAGACCCGCGCTCGCGGCGCGCCCACCGCGGAGGCAACGGCAGCGTGGACATGGACGAGGTGGACATGAGCGACAACACCGCCGAGCGCTCCCCTGTGGCGCACCGGTCGGACGTGGTCCGACGGCTGCTCCAGCGGGGCGTGTCGCCCCGCACCCTGCTGCTCGTGCTGCCGACCTGGGAGCCGACGATCACCTCCGCATCGGCCGATCCCCGCCCTTGAAGGCCAGGCCGCCCCCGAGCGGGGCGAGCGGGTGCAGATCGACCCGGCTACCGGGTCCCGATGCACACGCTGAGGTTGACGCGGGGCGAGCGGGTGCAGATCGACCCGGCTACCGGGTCCCGATGCACACGCTGAGGTTCAGCCCAGGTGCTCGCGCAGGAAGTCGACGGTGCGCTGCCACGCCTGGGCGGCCGCCTCCGGGTGGTGCGCCTCGGGGCGCGTGTCGTTCATGAACGCGTGGCCGGCGCCCTCGTAGGTCTCGACCTCGACCGGGACGTCGTTGGCGCGGATCAGCCCGGCGAGCTCCTCGACCTTCGACACCGGGATGAAGTCGTCGGCCGTGCCGATGTGCATCAGGACGGGGCAGCTGACGTTGCTGAGGTCGGGTTCGCCGTACCAGAACACCCCGTAGAAGGGCACCGACGCCCCGATGCTGGCCGGGGCGGTGTTCGCGGTGACCAACGCGAGCGCCCCGCCCATGCAGAAGCCGGTGACGCCGACCTTCGCGCCGGTGACCTCGTCGCGGGCGAGCAGGAAGTCGATCGCGCCGCGCAGGTCCCGCGCCGCGACGGTGACCTCGAGCTCCTGCATCATCCGGCCGGCCTCGTCCGGCTCGGTCGTAGTGTCCCCGTGGAACAGGTCCGGGGCGAGCGCCACGAACCCCGCCGCGGCGAAGCGGTCAGCGAGATCGCGGATGTGCGGCACGAGACCCCACCACTCCTGGATCACGATGAGGCCGGGACCCGATCCCGTCTCGGGGACCGCGAGGTAGCCCTCCACATCGCCGTTGTCCGTCGCGAAGGTGACTGTCTCTCCCAAGGGTGTGTCCCTCTCATGCGGTGACGACGCGAGGCTAGTGGAGTCTCCGTGCGGGTCCTCCTACCTCGCGAGCGGCCGAGACCGCGCTCTCGGCCGCGGGGGCGCAGCGGGGCGTGGATCGACGACGCGGAGCGGCGTCGCCAAAGGGCCGGATGCGGCGTCGCGGATATCAGGAGCGGTCGGACCAGACGGGCAGGCCGAAGTAGCGCAGCCGGTCGGGGAAGTCACCGATCACGCGCCAGTCCATCGCGTACGCGTGGGCCAGCCGATCGAGGTCGTCGTCCTCGAGATCGCCGGCGATGTAGGCGCGCAGCTCGGCCACGAAGGTGTCGCTGTGGAGGGGGAACACGACGTCGACGACGCGGTGGTTGATCGCGACCCAGACGTGGTCGAGCTCGGCGCCACCGACGTCGAGGCCACCACGGATGACGGTCGCCTCGAGCTCGAGACGGGACGCGACGTGGGCGACGCGCCGAGCGGCGTCGCGCACGTCGCGGGGCGTGAAGGGCGCCCGGGCGTGCTCGCGGGCGAGCGCGGCGACGAGCTGCGGACCGGTCGGGACGGGGAACGTGGCGGGACGGAAGCGCGCGGGGCGCCGCGGGGCGAGCGCGTGACCCTCGCGGCGCTGCGGCATCGCCGACCTCCTCGCCAGCCCTGGCATGCTACATCGACCCCAGGACGACCGGCCTGAAGCCACCCGTGCGAGGGGCGGGGTGCCGCCGGTCTCGGGAGGCGGGTGCCCGGCCGTGGCACATCACCCTCATAGGCTTCGCCCTGAGGAGGTGGCGATGGCCGAGGCGTACCGACCGCTGGAGGGGCGCACCGCCCTCGTGACCGGGGGCTCCCGCGGCCTCGGTGCCGCGACCGCGCGCAGGCTCGCGGGGTGGGGCGCCCGGGTGATCGTCACCTACCGCAAGGAGCAGCGAGCCGCAGCCGAGGTCGTCGCAGCCTGCGACCGAGAGACGGTCGGCGCGCGAGCCGAGCCACTCGACCTGCTCGAGGAAGACAGCGTCCGCGACCTGTTCGCGCGCGTGACCGAGCGGGAGGGGCAGCTCGACGTGCTGATCGCGAACGCCGCCCAGACGGCGTTCAAGCCCCTGATGGAGCTGAAGATGCACCAGATCGACAAGACCTTCGCGATCTCGGTGCGTCACTTCATCCTCATGGTGCAGCTGGCCTTCCCGCTGCTGCAGCCGCGGAGCGGCCGGATCGTGGCGGTGTCCGGGGCTGACACGGTCGCCTACATCCCTGGCCACGGGCTGCTCGCCGCGGCGAAGGCCGGCATGGAGACGCTGGTCAAGTACCTGGCCTGCGAGCTCGGGCCGACCGGGGTGACGACCGTCGGCGTGCTCCCCGGCTACATCGACACCGACTCGATCAAGCTGATGGCCGGGCCGCTCCACGCCGAGCTGCACCGCGCCGAGGTCGAGACGCACCCGCTGCGCACCGCCGCGACACCAGAGGACGCCGCGGAGGCGGTGGCGCTGCTCTGCCTCGACGAGGCGCGCTGGCTCAACGGCCACATCGTGCACAACGACGGCGGGGGGCTGTTCGCGATGCTCGGCCGCTTCGGAGAGGCCTGGGGACGCGGCGTCGACGCCACGCCGCGCTGATCACCTGGCCGGTTCGCAGAGCAGGTGCCACGCCGCCCCACCGACGCCCAGCATCGACTCCCCCGGCTCGTCCCCCCAGGTCGCCACCACGTCGAGCCCCGACTGGTACGCGAGGGCGCGCAGCTCGCGGGGGTAGAGCGCGGTCACCTCGACGATCTCGGTCTGCTCGTCGCCCTCGGCGTTGGGGCGGCTGAGGCGAGCCCGGTGCCGTTGCTCCCAGGCGTCACCCTCGAGGTGCTCGAGTCGCACGTCGGTCTCGTTCTCGGACACCGGCATGCCCGAGGCGAGCCAGTGCGGGTTCAGCAGCCGCAGCAGGACGCGGCCATCCTCGCGGCAGTGGGCCGCGGCGCGCTTGACGATGCCGCCCCGCACCGCAGGATCCTCGACGCCGTTGATGAGCGATGCGGGCACCACGATCAAGCCGAACTCCTCGCGCAGCTCCACGGCGTGGGGGGGTGAGGTGACGAAGCGGATGTTGGTCCACCCCTCGGTGCGTGCACGACCTTTGAAGCGCGCGATGCGTCGACGGTCCTCGTCGACCGCGATGAGCTCTCCGGCATGTGGCGCCAGCAGGCCGGCATGCGCCCCCTCGCCGGCGCCGAGGTAGAGCACGCGTCCGTCGGGCGACGCCGCCGCAGCCTCTGCCCACCAGTCCGCCGGGCCTGCGCTCACGCGCTCACCTCCGTGGTCGTCGCTGCGGAGCCTGCCAGGTCGGCGAGGCGTTGGGCGAGCAACGTCTGTCGGTTGAGGGGTACGTCGTGGTGGGCAGCCACCTGCAGCGCGGCTGCCTGACCCACCGTGATCAGCGCGCGCTGGGCCCGGGTCACCGCGGTGTAGGCCAGGTTGCGCCACAGCATCGCGCGGTGCGAGCTGTCGACGACGAACACGACGACCGGCCACTCGCCACCCTGCGACTTGTGCACCGTCACGGCCCACGCCGGCACCAGATCGCGGACCGCGATGGTGTCGTAGGTCACCTCGCCCCGCGGGAACAGCACCCGCAGCTCGCGCTTGCCCGCGTCGACGTCCACCACGCGACCCACATCGCCGTTGCTGACGTCGAGCTCGGGATCGTTCCGCGTCTGCATCACGCGGTCGTGCTCGTGGAAGCCGCCCACGTCCGGCCGCCCCGCAGCGGGGTTGAGCGCCGCCTTCAGGGCTTCGTTCAACGCGTCGACCCCGGCGTCCCCACGGTAGATGGGAGCGACGACCTGCACCTGCTCGACGTCGACACCGAAGAAGTCGGGCGCGCGGTTCGCGATCGCCTCGACCACCCGGGCGACGATGCCGCGACGTGGGCTCTCGGCGTGGAACAGGTCGCCGTCGCTGCCGCTGAGATCCCAGACCTGTCCGTTGTTGATCGCGTTCGCCAGCGCGACGATGCGGCTCTCCGCCGCCTGCCGGTGGATCTCGGTCAGGGTGACGTGCGGCACGATGCCGCTGCGGAGGAGATCGCGGAGCACGTCGCCTGGCCCGACGGGAGGGAGCTGGTCCGGGTCCCCGACGAACAGCAGGTGGGCGCCGTCCTCGATCGCGGCGGTGAGGTGCGCCGCGAGCGAGGTGTCCGCCATCGACACCTCGTCACAGACGATGAGGTCGAACGGGAGCCGCTCGCCCCGCCCGTAGCGGAAGGCGAACCCGGTGCCGCCCGCCACCGGACGGGCCTCGAGCAGCCGATGGACGGTCGAGGCGGGATGGCCGACGAGCTCCTCGATCCGCTTCGCGGCGCGCCCGGTCGGGGCGCACACCGCCACGGACAGCCCGACGGCTTCCGCGGCGTCGACGACCTCGGCGATCGTGCGGGTCTTGCCCGTGCCCGGCCCTCCCGTCAGCACCGTGACTGGGTGGTCGAAGACGAGCTGGACGGCCTGAGCTTGTCCCGCCGTGAGGTCGTCGGAGGGCTCGACCGTGGGGGCGAACGGACGCAACCGCGAGTGCGCGACGGACAGTCGCGCGATGTCCTCGGCGAGGTCCCGCTCCGCAGCGAGGCCGCGGGGCGTGTACAGGGCATCCACGACGCCGTCTGGCGCGGTGACCCGCTCGCGGACGAGCGCGCCCTCGGCCTCGGCGATCTCCACCCCCCGCACCGCGGCCACGACGTCCACCTTCAGCAGGGTGGCGGCTTCCTGCGTGCACTGTGAACGCGTGAGGTACTGGTGGCCGTCACGTCGGCGCGCCGCCGCCATCGCCGCTCGGGCACCCGCGGCCAGGCGCTGCCCGTCGAGAGGGTCGACGCCCAGGTGTTGGCCGAGTGCGTCGGCGTGGGCGAACCGGGCACGTTCGACCTCGAGTAGCCCGTAGGGGTTCGCGCGCAGGATCTCCGCAGCGGTGGCTCCGAAGTGCGCGTGGGCGGCGCGTGTGACCGTGTGGGGAACCCGCGCCGGTTCGAGCAGCTGCACGAGTTGTGCGAAGGCGAGTCCGGCTCGCCAGCGTTCGTGGAGTGCGTCAGCCTCCTCGCGCTCGAGTCCGGCCTCGGAGACGAGCCGGTCGGGCTCGTGCTCGATGACGCGGCCGGCTCCGGCTCCGAACACGGTGAGGACACGCTGGATGGCACGGGCCGAGACGTCCTCGAAGCGGTCGGACTGCAGGAAGGTGCGCAGTCCCTCCGCGGTCGTCGGCGCGACCTGCTCGTAGAAGAGCGCGTCGAACGTCTCGCCGTGCCGCGGGTGGTCCACCCATCGACCCACGAGGCGGACGTGCTGGCCCTGGACGAGGTCGGACAGCGGACCGACACAGGCTGCACCGGTGCCGTCGTCAAGTTGCAGCTCGACCACCCCGTAGCCGGTGTCGCGGTTGCGGAAGCGCACACCGACGACCTCGCCGGTGAGCTCCTCGGACTCGAACAGGCGCTCCACAGCGGGAGCCTGCCACACAGCCGGGACGTCGCCGCCGCGCCGGTACGGCAGCGTTGTGGGTGGTGAGATCGGGGCGGGTGACCTCAGGTGTGGCCGTTGCCGCTACGCGCATCGATGAGGTCAGGTGCGCGGGGTACCGGTTCGGGCCCCGGCTCCCCTTCGCTCGGAGGGGTCCAGAGCTCCTCGTCGGTCACGTCGCGCTGCTCCGCGCGCTGGCGGACGAGCCAGCCTGCGGCGAAGCCGAGCGCGAAGCCGCCTCCGGCCCACGCCGCGGTGCGTACCCGTCGGCGGCGGCGGATCCCACGCGGCGGTTCCACGGACGCTGCCAGAGCGCGTCCGCGCTCCTCCAGTTCGCCGGTCACCTCGCGGCTGCGGCTGCCGAGCACCTGCACGAACGCGGTCAGGGCCGCCACGATGCGGGCCAACAGCCCCGGGACCTCCTCCGCGAGCTCCCGGGCCGTCTCCGCGGTCGTGGCCGCCACGTCACGCACCGCCGCTGCCGTCGTTCCGGCGGCATCGCGGACCCGCTCGGCCGCTGCGCCGGTCGCGTCCGTCACCGTGTCCCTGGTGGCCTCGGCGGCGTCGCGGGCCGTGTCGCCGCTGGCCTCAGCGCGTGCGCGGAGCTGTCGCGTCTTCTCCATCACGGTCACGGTGACCTCCGTCGTTGCTGGTGCTGGTCGAGGGATCGCCTTCTGACCGTACCGCCGGGCTCCCGCAGGAGGGAAGGGTGTCCCTGTCCGGAGGTAGCCTCCGGACCGTGTCCAGCGATCTGCTCCGCTTCCTCGTCGCCGCGTGGGTCGTGGCCATGCTCGGCCGCGCCGGGGTCGGGGCCTGGCACCACCGCGAACTCACGCTGACCGTCTGGCGACGGATCGGGGTGACCCAGATCTTCGGGGCCGTGGCGCTGCTGGCGGTCGTGTCGTCCCTCGGGCTGGCCCTCCTCGAGTGGGTGCCGCCGCTCCGGGTCGGGCTCGGCGACGTCGTGGGGTTCACCGGCAACGCCGTCTTCGTCCCGCTCGAGGAAGTGGCCCAGCGCGCCGGTCCAGCTCCCGCCACGGGACCGGACTGGGTGCTCATCGGGCTGTCCAGCGCGTTCCTGCTCCCGCTCGCGGCGCTCCTGCCGTGGCTCGCCTTCATCGAAGAGGAGGTCTTCCGCGCCGGACTGGAACGCACCAGCCTCGGAGGCGAGGCCCTCGCGGCCCTGGTGTTCGGCCTCGCCCACCTCATCATGCTCGTGCCGCTGGCCGCTTCGCTCGCCATCGCGGTCGCGGGCTTCGTGTACGGGCGGATCTACCGACGCGCCTTCCGCCGATCCGACGGCATCGGCGTGCCCTGGATCGTGCTGTCCTCGTTCCGACCCACGAAGCGGGCCCGTCGTGCGGCCGACGAGGCGCGACGCGGTCAGCTGACCGCGCTGGGCATCGATCCCCGCGACGGCTACCTCGTCGACCGGACCCCGGAGCGGCGCCAGGCGGATGCGGTGCTGCAGGCGGCCACGTGGCACGCGACGTTCAACACGCTCGTCGTCACGCTGGTCTACGCGAGCCTGGTCGTCACCAGCCTCTGAGTGCTCAAGTAGCGAAGCGGTAGCACAGCCTGAGCTGAGTGCTCAAGCAGCGAAGCGGTAGCACAGCCTGAAGCGGGGCGGGGCGCGGGGTCAGGCGGGGCGCTTGACCGACCAGCGGAGGTCGGTGCCGTCGGCGAGCTGGTCGAGCCAGGCTGCCGGGTCGAGCGCCTGCGCGGGGCTGACCACGCCGGTGGTCAGCGCACCGCCGTCACCGAGGGCGACCGCTGCCGAGACCAGGAACTCCGCGGTGAGCCCGTAGACGTCGGTCGCGTTGGCCCACGCCCGCGAGAGGGTTCCGTCCGCGGCTTCGACCTCCGCGACGCAGGCCCAACGGACGGCGCTCCCGCGCTCACGCGAGGGACCTTCGGGGCCGAGCGTGATGAGCTTGCGGAGCCCGGCGGCCGCCGGGTCCCACCTCGTCACCGTCGCAAGGAACTGAGCACCCTCGGCGAGCATGGACGGCAGCTGCAGGTAGGTCCGGACCGTGCTCACCCCGGGGTGGTGGCGAGGCACCATCAACGGTTCACCACCGGGGAAGCTGGCCGCGTGCGCCGGACCGACGGGCTTGGGGAACCACGCCAGTCGCCGTGTGCTCGCCATCCGCTCGCGGCGGAGCTCGCCGTCGACGTACGCCACGCCGTCCTCGCCGAGCATGGAGGCGAGCGTCCGCCGCGTCCCCTTGGACGCCACGGTGAGCAGACTGCCGACGCCCTTGACCGCGTACGCGACGTGCACCTCGCGGGGCACCTCGACAGCGTCGGCCGCGATGGACGCCAGGAGGTCGCCGGGGACGTAGTCGTAGCCGCAGGCCGGCAACGCACACACGCCTCGCTCGCGCGCGCGGGCGTCGAGCCCGTAGGCCCATCGGATGAAGCCCTGCTCCCCGGTGGAGTCGACGTAGTGGCAGCCCCGAGTGACCGCCGCTTCGAGCACCGGTCGACCGAGCTCCTGGAACGGTCCCACCGTGGTGATCAGCACGTCGAGCTCGTCGCACAGATCGTCGAGGACGGGGCGGTCGTGGACGTCGATGACCCGTACCTGGGGCGCCGGTGCGATCCCCGCCACGGCCTCCTCGACCCGGCCGCGATCGCGGCCAGCGGCGACGAAGGCGATGCCACGCGCTGCCAGCGCTCGGACGACGAGGCGCCCCGTGTAGCCGCTGGCTCCGAGCACGCCGATGGTCGCCACGTCGCCTCCTGCGGGTCGGGGTGTGGGGTCGAGCGTAGGAGCGATCCCGACCCATCGCGGCCGGCGCCCGCCGGAGCCGTCGAGCATGCGTGACTCGCGCGGGGAGGGACGGCATCATCCCATCCCCCGGTGGGGAGCACCGGGAGGACGCGAGGGGACGAGGAGCGGTGGACGTCGTGGCCCTGGAGCGCGCGCAGCTCCCCGAGGACGCCAAGCTCGTGCGCGTCTCGGCGCTCGGCACCGACTGGGTCAAGCGCATCCCCCCCGTCCCCGGTGGCTCCACGATCACCGTCAGCTGCGGGGACGCGGCTCTCGCCGCAGCTCCCGCCGATGATCTGGTGGCGCACGGCCTCCGCATCGCCGGGGTGCTCACGCGCGGACCGATCGGCGGCGGGTTCGTGGACCTGCTGGTCCCAGGTGCGCTGATACGCGCTCACCCTTCGTGGTGGCGTGAGCTACGCAACGTGGCGGAACGGACCTTCTCCCTCGCCCACGGGCCGGTCCAGGTGGTCTTCGCCGACGTCCTGGCGATCCACGCCGCAGCGAACGAGCGCTGAACCTTCCGCTCGCTGGTAGTTAGCAGCGCTGCGCCTGCTTGCTCCAGCACGCATGAGCGTCCGATTTGCATCTCTAGCAGGTGGAGTGCCATGATGCGGCCCAGTTGCACCGCTCACCATTGCGAGCACGTGCCGTGCGTAGAGCGCGCGATCGACGGCCGTACAGGGCCTGGTGCTTGCAATAGTTAGCGGCAGTGGGTACACCTGTTGATGAACCCGCGGAACGACCCGTCGGAGCGGTCCGGCGGGGGGACGGAGACCCGTAAGGCTCCCGTAGCCTCACCCGGCTCCCGCTCCGTCTCCCCTCCCGACCGTTCCGTGCCCGCGGATCCGACCCCCGAGGAGGCAACACGATGGCAACCACCACCAAGAACAAGACCACGAGCAAGTCCACCACTAAGCGGTCCACGTTCAAGCACCTGCACGAGCGTGAGGCCACGACCGTCGTCAAGGACGCCGCGTACGTCGCGGCCGGTCTGGCCGGCGACGCGATCGACTTCGCCAAGAACCTTCCGACGCTCGTCAAGGACGCCCCGAACAAGGCCAAGGAGCTGCGTCAGCAGGCTCCCGAGAAGGTCAAGGAGCTCCGGACCAAGTTCGAGCAGGAGTTCGACGCCCGTCGCGGCAAGCTCAGCAAGGAGCTGGACAAGCGCGCCACGAAGTGGGAGAAGGCGTTCGACAAGAAGGCCAAGGAAGGCAAGAAGACCGCCGACCAGCTGCGGGAGCAGGAGCAGGTCAAGAAGGTCCTCGACCAGACCTCCAACACGCGCAGCCAGGTGAAGGCGGCTCTCACGTCGGTCAAGAAGACCGCTGATGCGGCTCTCGACGCCGGCAAGAAGCAGGCCGACAACGCCCGCTCGCAGCTGAAGGCCGCGGCGACCTCGACGCGCAAGTCCGCCGAGACGATCGTCGAGGCGACCGAGGAGGCCGCCGAGGACCTCGCCAGCTGACACCCACCGTGCTAGCTACCACGCCAAACGCCGCCCCCTCGTGGGGCGGCGTTGGCCGTTGGAGGCACGTAGCATCGCCAGTCGACACACGGAGCAGTCATGAGCCTGCAGCAGCGCATCCAGAGCGACCTCACGGAGGCGATGAAGGCACGCAACAGCCGTCGGGTGTCTGCCCTGCGGATGGTCATCGCGGCGATGAAGAACGCCGCGATCGAGCAGGGCAAGGGACCACAGGGCCAGCTCGAGGACGACTCCGTCGAGGCGATCCTGGCCAGCGAGGTCAAGAAGCGTCGCGAGGCCGCGGAGGCGTTCCGGGGCGCCGGCCGCGAGGAGCAGGCCGCCGGTGAGGAAGCTGAGGCCGAGATCTACGCGACCTACCTGCCCGAACCGCTGTCGGACGAGGAGCTGAAGCGCATCGTCGACGGCGCCATCGCCGAGGTCGCAGCGACCTCCCCGAAGGAGATGGGCCAGGTCATGAAGACGGTCATGGCGCAGGTCGGCAACCGCGCCGAGGGCGCACGCATCTCGGCGCTCGTCAAGGACAAGCTGACCGGCTGATGGATGCGGGCGGGACGCACGGGCGCTCGCCCGGACCGTGGCTCCTGACGGTCGTCGGGACGCTGCTGCTACTCGCCGGCACCGTCCTCGTGCTCAGGTCCGCCACTCCCCTGGACGCCATCTCACCGGTCGCGGTCGCGAACTCGGTGCTCCAGGGCGAGATCCCCGACATCGCCGGCCGGGGCGGTATCGGTCTGCCGTACGAGCACGGCGGCGAGGTGGCCTACGCGTTCGTCGTGCGCAACGACGGCCCGGTCGGCATCACGGTCACGTCGGTCGATGCGGGCGTGGGCGAGCGCACGCTGCTGTCGCCGTACGGGGTCTTCGTGCTCCCACCCGGCGCCCCGTTGGACGGCGGCGAACTGGAGCACGGCACCGCCTTCACCCCGTTCGCGCTCGGTTCCGGCGAGGAGCGCGTGATCGTCGTGCGTGGGACCTTCGACAACTGCGAGTACTTCCACGAGCGCAACCTCGAGCCACACGCCAGCATCGACATCGGCTACCGCATGCTCGGTGTGCCCGGCAACCAGCGGGTGGAGTTCGATCGCGACATCGTCGTCAAGTCACCGATGATCGTCGGCTGTCCCGACCGCACGCTCGACCGCGAGGACGATCGCCGCACCGACGCAGGATCGTGAGTCAGGCGGCCGCGACCATCCCGTAGCGGTTCCTCCGGCCGAGGCGCACGGCAGCGCCCAGCAGCGCGATCCCGCCCACGATCAACGCGACGCCGCTGCCCGTGGTCGGCAGGCTGGGACCAGCCGGCGCCGCGTCCACGGGCGGTGGCGCGGGATCGTCGTCCTCGTCCGGATCGGGCGCCGGTTGCGTCCCGGGGCCCTCGCGCCCGGCTGGCTGGACCGGATCGTCGAACCAGTCGCAACCGGGCGGGTCGGGGTTGTCCTCGCGGTCGTAGGGGGCACACGGCGCAAGACCAGCGCTCTTGATCGCGGTGCCCGTCGGGAGCATCGACCCGCCGCTGTCGCAGTCGGGCAGGCCGATCTCGGAGTTGCTGGTGACGTCACCGGCGGCGGAGGTGTTGCCCTGCCAGCAGTTGCCCAGTCCCTCGTCGTCCCACCAGAAGTCGGTCCCGTTGGGCTGCTTCCACCCTTCCGGGTGCTCGGCGAGATGGTTGTCGCGGAACCAGTTGTGGTTGGACGTGTCGAACTGGTTGGCGCTCTCGAGGATCGATCCGGGGTCCTCGGGGCTGGCGCGCAGGATCGCGGGCACGAAGAACAGCATCACGCCGGTGCGCCAGTTGTCGTAGATCAGGTTGTCCTCGACGAGGTCGTGGTTCCCACCGGCGATCATCACCCCGGTGCCGGCGGGCACGGGGAAGACCGGGCACACCGTGCCCTGCTCGTAGCCGCGTTCGGCCGGGGGCCGGTCGCAGATGCCGCTGTGGACGAACTCCTTCACGTAGTTGGAGTTGTTGGCGTAGATGCGGTTGTTGCGCACCCACAGGTGGTCCTGGGGCATCCCCGGGTGCCCGCCGACGAAGCTGTCTACGACGATGCCGGTCTGGTTGGCGTAGAACTCGCTGTCGTGGATGTAGATCGAGTTGCCGGCCGTGCCCGAGTGGCCGAGGGCGTTGTGGTGGCTCTTGCAGTTGCGGATCTCGATCGACCAGCGATCGAGCGGCCCGGTCTGATCGCTGTCGCTGTTCACATCCGCCGCCGATCCGGGGTACAGACCGGAGTCGCCGTTGTGGTGCGCCTCGCAGTTCTGCATCACCCCGTGGTCGGACGTGAACGTCAGGATCCCGTAGAGGTCGTTGTAGCGGGTGACGACCCGGTCGAGCAGGTACCCGTCGGTCTCGTGGACGTAGACCGCGTTCTCTCGGAACAGCTCGAACGTCATGTTGCTCAGCACGAAGCCGTCGGCGCGGTCCGCCTTCAGCCCGTTGTGCTTGATCCAGTCACCGTCCGCTTGGAAACCGCCTCGCAGTACCGTGTCCTCGGGTCGCTCCCCCGTGCCCATGATCTGCAGGTCACAGAGGTTGTTGTCGCACGCGAGGTCCGCATCCTCCGGGTCGTCGCCCGCGATCGTGACCAGGTTGATGACCTCGCCACACGTCACGATGAGGTCGTACTCCACGATGCCGCCGTCGTAGTCCTCGGTGCAGGCAGGAGCGTGCGAAGGCTCCTCGCGGTACGTGCCCGGCAGGACGTAGATGTTGGTCCCTGGCTGACCGTTGTCACGGACGTGGTAGACGGCGGCCTGGATGTGCTCGAAGTCGCAGCCGTGGTCGTCGAGCAGGTGCTGGTTGAACCCCTTCACGTCCGCGTCCGTCATCGCTGCGACGGCCGCGGCGCTGCCGGGCTTGCAGACCACGACGTGAGGTGTGAACTCGTCGTGCTCGCGCAGCTCGGGGACGGTGCCATCGCCGGGCGGGAACTGGCTCTCGCGTTCCTCGTGGGCCAACGCCGCGGAAGCGCTGAGGACCAGGCTCGCCGCCAGGGCGAGGACCGTCACGGATCGACGCGTGGTGGATGACATCGCGGCCTACTCGGAAGTGGTCAACGCAGGCTAGCCGCGGCGGTCGAGGGCGGCGCTCGGGCCCTCTCGCCGTCGAGTCGCGGCAGGTGCGACCGCATGGCGGTCGAGGAGCAACTCACCCGAACGGGTGACGTCCTCGGCTGCCACGTGCGCCATGGTGAGAGCACGGCCCTGAGGTAAGGAGATCCCATGTTCCAGGCTGTCGATCCGAAGATCGAACGACTCCGTACGGTCCGCCTGTTCGCAAACCTGCACGACGGTGATGTGCGGCGAATCGGCCGCCTCGTCTCGGAGGTGGAACGTCCGGCGGGAACGATCCTGATCGAGGAGGATGCCTACGGCGCGGAGGCCTTCATCATCCAGTCGGGGACGGTCCGCCTCGAACACGACGGGGTCCTGCTCACCCGACTGGGCGCCGGTGAGATCGTTGGGGAGTTCGCGTTGATCGACCAGCGGCCACGGTCCGCGACCGCGGTAGCCGAGACCGACGTGGCGCTGTTGGTGCTCAGTACTAGGGAGTTCGATCGCCTGGTCGACGAGGTCCCAGCCATCGCCCGTCGTCTGCTCGCCGTGCTGGCGGGGCGCGTCAGGGCCGCCAACCACGCACTCGATCGAACCTGATCCGGGCTCTGGGCTCGGCGTTGTCGACTACCGCCGGGGCACCGCGTGTGCTGGTATGCGATCAGCCAGGGTGAGGGGATCGTGAGAGACACGCTTCCGTCAGGGACGGTCACGCTGCTCCTCGGCGACCTCGAGGGGTCGGTGCGGGCGTGGGAACGCGACCCGGAGGCGATGGCGAAGGCCATGGCACGCGTCGACGCCCTGATCACCGACCACCTTGAGCAGCACGACGGCCTCCGCCCCGAGGAGCAGGGCGAGGGTGACAGCTTCGTCCTCGCGTTCACGCGCGCGTCGGACGCCCTCGCGTGTGCCCTGGACCTCCAGCAGGCGTTCGAGCACGAGCTGTGGCCCGGAGGCGTCGATCTCCGCTTCCGGATCGCGCTGCACACCGGCGAGGTCGAGCTTCGGGACGAGCATCGGTACGTCGGCGCCGCGATCAACCGGTGCGCGCGCGTGCGGAGCCTGGCGCACGGTGGACAGACGTTGCTGTCCCGGACGACGCAGAGCCTCGTGGCGAACAGGCTGCCCGACGGTGCGGGGCTGCGGTACCTGGGGTCGCACGAGCTGCGGGGCATGACGCAACCCGAAGACGTGTACCAACTGACACACCCGGCCCTGCGCGACGACTTCCCGGCCTTCGACACCCACGACGTTCCGACCGACAACCTGCCGGTGCAGGTCACGAGCTTCGTGGGACGCTCGGGCGAGCTCGCCGAGGTCACACGGTTGCTCGAGGGCACACGCGTGCTGACCCTCACCGGTGCCGGCGGCAGCGGCAAGACCCGGCTCTCGCTCGAGGCCGCACGTGGCCTCGGTGACCGCTACCCCGATGGCACGTGGTGGGCGGATCTGGCTTCGCTGGCGGACCCGGACCTCGTCCCGGCAGCCGTCGCCTCCGCGGCGGGCGTGCAGGGGCAGCCCGGCGAGTCCCTCATCGAGACGTTGCAGCGGAGCTTGCGGGAACGGCACACCCTGGTCATCGTCGACAACTGCGAGCACGTGATCGAGGTGGCGGCCAAGCTGGTCGATGCCGTGGTCCATGCGTGCCCGGGCGTGGACGTGCTGGCCACGAGCCGCGAGCCCCTCGGCATCGACGGCGAGACCGCGTTCCGCGTCCCGTCCCTGTCGCTCCCAGCCGACGACGCGTCGTCCATCGGCGCGGTCGGCCAGACCGAAGCCGCGCAGCTGTTCGTCGACCGTGCCCGCAGCGTCCGGCCGAACTTCCGGCTCACCGAGGTCAACACCCCTGCGGTGGCGCAGGTATGCCGCCGACTCGACGGGATCCCGCTCGCCATCGAGTTGGCCGCCTCGCGCGTGCGCATGCTCTCGCCCGAGCAGATCGCGGACGGCCTCACCGACCGCTTCCGTCTGCTGACCGGCGGACCGCGGACCGCCGTGCCCCGTCAACGCACCCTCGAGGCGTCGGTCGAGTGGAGCTACGGGCTGCTGTCGGACCAGGAACGGCTGGTGCTGGCACGACTGTCGGCGTTCGCCGGCACGTTCGGGCTCGACGGGGCCGAGCAGGTGTGCACCGACGAGGGCATCAACTCCTACCAGGTGCTCGACCTGCTGTCGGTCCTGGTCGACCGATCCCTGGTGCAGGTCGACGAGTCCACCGGGGACGCCAGGTACCGGCTGCTCGAGACGATCCGCGTCTTCGCACGCCAGCGGCTCGCCGATCTCGATGATCCCGCACGCGTGCGCGACCGCCATCTGGCGTTCTGCGTCGGCCTGGCCGAGCAGGGCAGGCTCGGCCTCGTCCTCGACTTCGACACCTGGCACGCCCGGCTCGCCGCCGAGGTCGACAACCTCCGTGCGGCGATGGAGTGGGCGGTGGCGTCCGGCGATCCCCTGGACGTGGTGAAGATCGCCGAGCCGATCTTCGGGTTCTGGATCATCCGTGGCCTGTACGCCGAGATGCAGCGCCGCCTGAGGGACGCCACGGCGTCGCCGGTGCTGGAGACGGTCGACCGTGCGCGGGGGCTCACGACGGCTGCGATCCTCACGCTGATGGGCGGTGACTACCCCGCGTCATACGAGTTCGCGTCCGAGGCCGTCGACCTCGCCGACCAGCACGACGACCTGGACACGCGCACCCGCTCGCACCTCTACCGCGCCTGGACCGGGGCGTTCTCGGGACGGCGGAACGACGAGCAGATCTGGGCCGACCTCGATCTGTCCCACGAGCTCGCGACCGCCCTCGGCAACCCCGAGATGCTGGCTCGCTGGGGGATGTATGCGGGCGTGATCGAGCTCAACGGACGCTCGATCAGCGGTGGACGAGCGACGCTGGAGGATGCGCTCGACGTGGCCACGGCGAGCAACCTCCCCGCCCTCGAGATCCCGATCAGGACGTTCCTGGCGGTGGTCGGCTGGTGGGGCGCCGACGTGGACTTCGGCCGTCACCACGCGAGCATCGCGTTCGAGCTCGCCCAGCCACTCCACTTCCATGCGTTCGCGTCCCTGGCACGGTCCGTTCACGGTGCGTTGCACGCCATGGCGGGGGACGAGACCGCAGCCCGGCGCCACACGGACGAGGCGAACCGGATCGCGCAACGGGCGGGGCTTCACGCGTTCCAGCTCCACGCGCTGCGCACGCTCGCCTACGTCGAGCACCGCGTCGCCGATCCGGCGACGGCGCGCACCCTGGCCGACGAAGCACTTGCCGCCATCGGCAGCCGCATGGGTGGCCTGGAGGAAGGCATCGTGGGGTACTTGGCCGGTGTCGCGGCTCTGCGGACAGGCGATACGTCAGCGGCCCAGCGGCACCTCGAGGTTGCTCACGAGGTGACCCGTGACCCTTCCTTCAGGTGGGCACACGGACGCGCGCTGCTCGGTCTCGCCTACCTCGCTGGCCTCGACGAGGACATCGAGACCGCCTGGCTGAGGGCGCACGAGGCCCTCGACGTCCTCGCGACCTGGGGCGACCCGCTGGGCAGCGCCGCCGCGCTGGAGGCCATCGCCGGGATGGCGACGACCACCGGCGACCCCGACAAGGCGGCGCGGCTGCTCGGAGCCGCCGAGCGGCAGTACGAGGAACGTGGCATCGCACGCTTCCCGCTCGAGGCCGACCGACATCCGGCCGTCGTCTCCGCGACCCGGGAAGCTCTGGGCCCCGAGGAGTTCGATCGGCTCCGGTCCGAAGGCAGGGCGCTGCCGTGGGAGGATGCCGTGGCCTACGCGCGCCGGGGCCGGGGCGAGCGCGGCAGGCCCGCGGTCGGGTGGGACAGCCTCACCCCGGCCGAGCGCGACGTGGTCCGCTGCGTGACGGAGGGCCTGCGCAACACCGAAATCGCCGAGCGGCTGTTCGTGAGCGTCAACACGGTCAAGACCCACCTGTCGCACGTCTACACCAAGCTCGACCTGTCCAGTCGCGCCGAGCTCGCGGCGCTGGCCGTCCGACGTGACCCCTGACGACCTACGCTGACAACCTCCGTCGCCGGGGCCCCATGGACGTCATCGCCAGCAAGGTCGACGCGGGCTCGTCCGAGTTCGCGGCCAACGCCGAGTACAACGGGGCGTTGGCCGGGGACCTGCGCGAGCAGCTCGCCGCCACGGCTCTCGGCGGGCCGGAGCGGTCACGTGAGCGGCACCTGGAGCGCGGCAAGCTCCTCCCCCGCGACCGCGTCGAGGCGCTGCTCGATCCCGGGACGCCGTTCCTCGAGCTGTCACCGCTGGCGGCACACGGCATGTACGACGGCGACGCCCCCGCGGCGGGCATCATCACCGGCGTCGGGCGCGTCTCCGGCGTCGAGTGCGTGATCGTCGCCAACGACGCCACGGTCAAGGGCGGCACCTACTACCCCATGACCGTCAAGAAGCACCTGCGCGCGCAGGACGTCGCGCGCGCCAACGAGCTGCCGTGCATCTACCTCGTCGACTCGGGCGGGGCGTTCCTGCCAGAGCAGGACGACGTCTTCCCCGACCGGCTCCACTTCGGCCGGATCTTCTACAACCAGGCGACGCTGTCGGGCCGGGGCGTGCCCCAGATCGCGGTGGTGATGGGGTCCTGCACCGCTGGCGGGGCGTACGTGCCGGCGATGAGCGACGAGTCGATCATCGTCAAGGAACAGGGCACGATCTTCCTGGGAGGCCCACCGCTGGTGAAGGCCGCGACCGGAGAGGTGGTCACCGCCGAGGAGCTGGGGGGCGGTGACCTCCACGCCCGCACCTCCGGCGTCGTCGACCACCTCGCACTCGACGACCGGCACGCCCTCCAGCTGGCGCGCGATGCGGTGGCGAACCTCAACCGGGGCAAGGACGTGCCGGTCGAGCTCGCCCCGAGCGAGGACCCCGCCTACGACCCGGCCGAGCTGTACGGCGTCGTCCCGCGCGACCTCAAGACCCCCTACGACGTCCGCGAGGTGATCGCGCGGATCGTCGACGCGTCGCGCTTCCACGAGTTCAAGCCCCTGTACGGCGACACGCTGGTGACCGGCTTCGCGCGCATCCACGGCTACCCCATCGGGATCGTGGCCAACAACGGGATCCTCTTCAGCGAGTCGGCGCTCAAGGGCGCGCACTTCATCGAGCTGTGCAACCAGCGCGGCATCCCGTTGCTGTTCCTGCAGAACATCACCGGGTTCATGGTGGGGCGCGAGTACGAGGCCGGCGGCATCGCCAAGGACGGCGCCAAGATGGTCACCGCGGTGGCGTGCTCGTCCGTGCCGAAGTTCACCGTGATCATCGGCGGGTCGTTCGGAGCGGGCAACTACGCGATGTGCGGCCGCGCCTACGAGCCGCGGTTCCTGTGGACCTGGCCCAACGCCCGCATCTCCGTCATGGGAGGCGAGCAAGCCGCCAACGTCCTGGCGACCGTCAAGCGTGACAACCTCGACGCCAAGGGCGAGGACTGGTCCGCCGAGGACGAGGAGGCGTTCAAGGCCCCGATCCGTGACCAGTACGAGCACCAGGGTCACCCCTACTACGCCACGGCGAGACTGTGGGATGATGGAGTCATCGATCCCGCTGACACACGGACGATGCTCGGGCTCGCGATCAGCGCGGCCATGAACGCCCCCTACGAAGCGGCGGGGCGCGGCAACATCCCCTACGGGGTCTTCCGGATGTGACACCTTCCTCGGCGACGCCCGCCCGGGCAACCGCCGGCGCTCCAGGAACCCGTCACGTCGTCCCGGCCTCGTACGTCCGCCGCGGAAGGATCGCGCGGGTCAGCGGTGGCGGAACCCGACCGCCGAACCCAGCAGGAACAAGCCGGCCACGAGGGCGGCCAGGCCGCCGCCGGTCGTGGGCAGGGACGACGACGCCGGCTGGGGCGTCGGCGGCGTCGATGGGGCCGCCTCGGTGGCACCGTCACCGTCGGCTGCCGCCGGCATGTTCTGCTGCTGCGGCGCGTCGGGCATGGTCTCGTAGCTCGGACGCTGACGGAGGTCGGCCTCGTTCTGCGCCAGGTCCGACGCGAGCGCGGAAGCCGACGTCGGCGAGCCGTTGCCCGGTGGGAACGGCACGTCCTTCAAGCCGGTACCACCGCAGCCCCACGCCCCGTCCTCCTCGATCCCGGGCGGGTCGCTCGTCGCGAACGTGTTGCCCTCGAAGCAGTTGCCCTCACCGGACGCCGCGGTGATGGTGAGGTCAGCCAAGCCGCTGTCCTCGACCGTGTTGTCGCGCACCGTGTTGTTCTTCGGGTGCCAGATCGGATCGGGTTCCGGCAACGGGAAGATCGCGATCCCGTACTTGTCATGACCCGTGACGGTGTTGCCCTCCACGACGTTCTCGTTGCCACCGGCGATGCCGATGCCGACGCCGATCAGCGAACCAGCGAGGTTGTGCGCAGGCGAGTCCGCGTTGCTGTTGTCCTTGACGACGTTGTTGCGGATGACCGCCTGTCGCTGTGGTGGATCCTCCTCGCTCGTGAGCGAGTTCGGCAGGATCCCGGTGCCGTTGTTCTGCCACAACGAGTCCTCGAGCACGAGGTTGCCGCCGGCGTTGGTGCCGCTGTAGCCCAGCGCGGAGTACTCGGCGACGAGGCGGCGCAGGGCGATGTTGCAGGGGTTGCACTGCCCCACGTAGTAGGCGGCGTCGGCCGAACCGGACGCGTAGCTGTCCTCGAACACGCCGTTGGCGGAGTCGAACGAGAAGATGGCGTAGATGCCGATCCGGTACGCGGTGAGGTAGCGCCCGAGGAAGCCGTCGACCGACTGCCAGTAGAAGCCGTTGCCGTCGTAATCGTGCGCGGTCATGTTCTCGATGGTGACGCCGTCGGCGCCGTTGACCTCGATGGCCGTGCTCAGCTCGTTGCGCCCGTCGAGGACGGTGCGGTTGCGGTCGACGCCGCGGATGGTGATGCCCGCCTGTTCGGGGCCGACGAAGACCTCCTCGTGGTACTCGCCGACATCCACGAGCACGACGTCACCCGCCGTCGACGCGTCCACCGCCGCCTGGATGGTGGCGAACTCCTGCGGCACGCGGAGGGTGCGCTCCTGCGCCTCGGCTCGAGGAGCGAGCACGACCGCCGCGAGCGCGAGCGCAGCAAGGCCGAGGACGAGTCGAGGGACGGAGCGGACGTGCACGGTCACGTTGCGGTTCTTCCAACCGGGTCGGGTTATCGTAACCGCGCCAACAGCCCGGTCGACGCCGGTCCTGGCCTGGAGGTTGCACGAGCATGCGACGACGCGCCCCGGCTGGACCCGTCGGCCTGCTCGCCCTCACCACAGCGGGGCTGCTCGCCTTCGGGGTCGGCGCTGCCGCAGCCCAGGCCTCGGCGTCGGTGCAGATTAGCCACGCCGGCGCCCCGACCGACTGCAACAGCTCGAGCCCCTACGGCTACGAACCCGCCGAGGTCCACGTGGACCGCGGCGGCACCGTGACGTGGAGCAACCCGTCGAACCACGGGGTCTGCGGGGCGCAGCCGCACCCCAGCCGCTGCCTCAACGAGGCTCAGAGCTCGGCATCACCGCGCGGCCGGACCAAGGGCACCTGCCCGTGGTCATCGTTCACGCTCGACGCTGGTGAGTCGGTCGACGTGAGCTTCCCGCAGGACGGCACGTTCCAGTACCAGTGCTCGGTGCATCCCTACATGTACGGCACGGTCGTGGCCGGCGACGGCGAGCCTGGCGATCCCGCACCTTCCCCGCCCCCGCCCCCGCCCCCGCCCGAGCCCGAACCCGAGCCGCAAGCGCCCAGCCCCACGGACCGCCAGCAACCGGGGGCCACGCAGCCGCCGACGACACCCGCCGGGACCGGGACCGTCGAGGGCACGGAGGCGACCACGCCGACCGTGCCGTCCACCGAGGTGACCCCAGCACCGGTCGCGACGGCGGCCACCGCATCCCCGACGCCGAGCCCTGGCCCTGGGGCCGCCTCTGAGGAGGACGACGGTTCGAACGGTGGCCTCGAGCTGCTCGCGACCATCCTGCTGGCGGCGACCACCGGTGCGCTCGTGTACGTCCGACAGCTCCCGTGAGGGTCGCCCTCACCGTCTGCTCGATGGTCGCGATCCTCACGAGCAGCGCCTGCTCGTCGACGCCCGAGCCGGACACGACCATCACCCTGGCCGAGTACGTGATCGGGGTCGAGAGCCAACTGGACGCGGGTTCGCACGTCATCGAGCTCACGAACGTGGGCGCCGCGCACCACAACCTCACGATCTGCCCAGCGGAGACCGCAGCGACGTGTGGTGGCGAGGGCATCGAGATGGAGGTGCTGCGCAAGCCCGAGCAGGCGCGCGACCCCTCGATCATCCCCGACCGCAGCGCGGGCATCACGATCGGCCGCAACTGGACCGCGATCGTCGAGGTCGAGCTCGCTCCCGGCACCTACCGGTTCTTCTGCGGGGTCATCGGCCACGCCGAGCGCGGGATGCGCAACCTCGTGACCGTGTCGTAGCCGCCAGCCCCCGAGAGCCCCCTCGGGCTCGCCATCCGGTTGGTCATCGGGCTCGCCCCCCCGGTCCGGCCTCGGTCAGGCCCCGAACAGCTCGGCTGCTTCCGTGCGGGTCCGCACGGGGCGGATGTGGATCGTGTTGGTCAGGGCGATGCCGCTGTCGATCAGCCACGACTCGATGGCCCCCGCACTGTCGGCGCTCACGGCGTAGAACTGCTGGTGACCGACCGTGTCCACCCACGCGTCGTCGATCGTGACGCCCCAGGCCGCAGCGCTACCGTCCGCGTCGGTGAGGAAGGCGAGCATCGCCGCCTTGCGCTCGGGTGAGCCGAGGGCGCACAGGGACGGCGGGTGCTCGAGCGTCACGAGGTAGTGCACCGGTCGTCCTTCGCTGGAGGCGGGTACGCAGCTTGCCGCGTGAGCCTCGCCACATCCACATCCGAACACCGACCACCGTCTACCCCGGAGCGAGCCGTGAGCGTCGAGACCGACATCCTCCTGCGGCACCGCGACGAGCGGGGCGTGGTGACCGTCACGCTCAACCGCCCCGACGTGCGCAACGCGTTCGGGGCCGAACTCATGGGCGCGATCGCTGACACGTTCGACGACCTGGCCTCCGACGACACGGTGCGCTGCGTCGTCCTCACCGGGGCGGGATCGGCCTTCTCCGCGGGGGCCGACCTGACCTGGATGCGCGCGATGGCCGGCTACAGCTACGACGAGAACGTCGCCGACTCGCGCCGACTCGACGCGCTGTTCCGCGCCATCACGCGCTTCCCCGCCCCTGTCGTCGCGCGCGTGAACGGGCACGCCCTCGGCGGGGCGATGGGACTCATCGCGTGCGCCGACATCGCCGTCGCCGTGCGGGGCGCGAAGCTGGGGTTCACGGAGGCGAAGCTGGGCCTCGCCCCGGCCGTCATCTCGACGTACGTGCAGCCCAAGATCGGGGTCAGCAACGCTCGGCGCTACTTCCTGACCGGCGAGGTCTTCGACGCCGACCGCGCCTACGACCTCGGACTGGTCCACGAGGTGTGCGACCCCGACGAACTGGACGAGGTGACCGGCCGCATCGTGGGTCTGGTCCTGGCCGCCGGCCCGGCGGCGCAGCGCGAGATCAAGGCGCTGATCCCGAGGGTCGCGGCCGCCCCGACCCTCGACGCCAGCGCCGACGTCACCGTCGACGTCATATCGCGGCTCCGCGTCACGGAGGAGGGCCAGGCGGGCATCCAGGCCTTCTTCGACAAGCGCCCCGCTCCCTGGATCCCGGAAGGTTGAACCGCTGAACCTGCTGGACGGGTTCAACGGTTCGATCTTCGCGATGGGGCGCGGTCAGCCGCCCCGCCGAACGACGCGTTCGAGCGCCTCGGAGGCGTCGAGCGTCACGATGTCGAACGGGATGTCGATACCGGCCGCGTCGAAGGCGGCCTTGACGGTCTCGACGACCCGGTCCCTGACCCGTCGGATCTCCGCCTCCCGCGATCCGGTCCAGTAGCGCAGGTCGAGCTCGATCGCGGACGCCGTGAAGTCGGTGTAGAACGCCTGCGGGGCGGGCACCTTGCGGACACCTTCAGTCGCAGCCAGCGCCTCCAGCGCGGTCCCGCGGGCCAGCGCGAGATCGCTGTCGTAGTCCACGCCGACGAGTAGGCTGGTCATGACGTGCTCCTGGCCGGTCTGGACCTCGATCGCGTTGGTGTACACGTCCTTGTTGGGCACGTAGACGATGCGCCCGTCGAAGGTGTGGATGCGCGTCTCGCGGATGGTGATCTCCTGCACGGTGCCGGCGATCCCCGTCACCTCGATCTGGTCACCAGCCACGAACGGCTGGCGGAAGATCAGCAGGATCCCCGACAGCATGTTGCTGAGGATGTCCTGGAAGGCGAAGCCGGCCGCGACCCCCATGAGGCCGAGTCCTCCCAGCATCGCGCCGATGCTGACGCTGGGCAGGGCGATGGGCAGCGACACGACGAGACCGAGCACGACGATCCCGACGTACGCGAGGGTGGAGAACACCCGCCCGAAGCTCAGCGTCCGCACCCGCTCGAGCCGCGGACGCAGCACGCGGCGGACGATGCGGCCGACGATGACGAAGAGCGCGAAGACGAGCAGCGCCAGGGCGAAGCGGGGCGCGGTACGGAACACCGCATCGGCCATGTTCTCGAACGACTGGACGATCTGCTCCCACGCCCCCGGTTCCTCGTTCAGCTCCCGCCTCCACGCTGTCGCCGGTGCCACCATGGCAGTCCGAGCGCCCGCTCCGGACCTACCGGACTGGCCGTTCGGGTAGCGTCGCGCTGCCCCGTTCGGAGCCGGAGGTGACGTTGTTCTCGACCGTGCTGGTCGCCAACCGCGGCGAGATCGCGCGACGGGTCATGCGCACGTGTCGTCGCCTCGGCATCCGCACGGTGGCCGTCTTCAGCGATGCCGACCAGGACGCCCCGCACGTCGCCGAGGCCGACACAGCCGTGCACATCGGCGCGGCTCCGGCGACCGACAGCTACCTCGATGTCGACGCCATCATCGACGCCGCGATCCGGTCCGGAGCTGACGCGATCCACCCCGGCTACGGGTTCCTGTCCGAGAACCCCGCGCTCGCCGAGGCGTGCGACGCCAAGGGCATCGTGTTCGTGGGCCCGCCCGCGGAGGCGGTCCGCCTGATGGGCGACAAGGCAGCCGCGAAGCGCCACCTCGAAGCCGCGGGGGTCCCGGTGGTCCCGGGGGTCCACGGTGAGGTCCTCGACGACGAGGCGCTGCGAGCAGCCACCACCGAGATCGGCCTACCCGTCCTCATCAAGGCCGTGGCCGGCGGTGGCGGCAAGGGCATGCGCGCCGTCCGTGACGCCGCCGAGCTCGACGCGGCGGTCACCGCCGCCCGTCGCGAGGCGCAGGGAGCGTTCGGAGACGATCGCCTCATCGTCGAGCGACTCGTCGACGACCCTCGTCACGTCGAGGTGCAGGTCCTCGGTGACACACACGGGACCGTCGTGCACGTCTTCGAGCGTGAGTGCTCGGTCCAGCGACGCCACCAGAAGGTCCTCGAGGAGACCCCCTCCCCCGCCGTCGACCCCGACCTGCGTCAGCGCATGGGACAGGCGGCGGTCACGGCGGCGGAAGCCGTGGGCTACGTCGGCGCCGGGACCGTGGAGTTCCTGCTCGCACCCGACGCCTCCTTCTACTTCCTCGAGATGAACACCCGGCTGCAGGTCGAGCACCCGGTCACCGAGCTGGTCACCGGGCTCGACCTCGTGGAGCTGCAGCTGCGCGTGGCCGCCGGCGAGCCGCTGCCGTTCGCGCAGGACGAACTGGAGCAGCGCGGGCACGCCATCGAGGCCCGCGTGTACGCGGAGGATGCCGCGGCCGGGTTCCTGCCCCAGACCGGTGACGTCCTCATCGCGCGTTGGCCGGACGGCCCGGATATCCGGGTCGACGCGGGGGTCGAGACGGGCGGGGCGGTCACACGCTTCTACGACCCCATGCTGGCGAAGCTCGTGGTCCACGCCGATTCACGCGAGGCTGCCGTGGCGCGCCTGCTCAGCCAGCTGCGCTCCACCACGGTCCTCGGTGTCACCACGAACCTCGAGTTCCTCGCCGACGCGGTCGCGCATCCCGCGTTCGGTCGTGGCGAGCTGACGACCTCGTTCATCGACGACCACCTCGCCGACTGGTCGCCCGCCCCGACCCCTGTCGCGATGCTGGCCGCCGCCGCCCGGTGCGCGATGCAGGAGCGAACCCAGGCGACCGATCCGTGGGAGACCGTGGGCCCGTGGCGAGCATCGGGACTGGGCGGGTGGCACGTCTGGCTGCGTGACCGGGGCGAGCGTCACGAGTTGCACGTCGTGGGCGGTCTGCAACGCTTCGACGTCACGATCGACGATGATCGCCACGAGGTGCGCGTCCTCCACGACGTCGTCGCTGCGGACGGCGGGCGGGATCTGGACCTCGTCGTGGACGGTGAGTCCGCGCACCTGGCCGTCGTCACACGTCGGCAGCAGGTGTGGCTGCACGGGTTGGGGCTGACACGGCGGCTCGAGGTCGAGCCGCTGACGAGGCACGCGGACCCCGGGCGGGCGGCAGCCGGGGCGGCCTTCACCGCCCCGATGCCCGGGGCGGTCGCCGCGGTCGAGATCGATGCGGGGGACCACGTCCCGGCCGGAGCGACGATGATGGTCGTCGAGGCGATGAAGATGGAGCACCCGATCAAGGCGCCCGTGGCCGGGACCGTCACCGCGATCCACGTCGCCGTCGGCGATCCCGTCGACGGCACGACCGTCCTGCTCGAGTTCGAACCCGACCCTGAGGAGGAGACGTGAACCTTCCGGACCGGGTGACCATCGTCGAGGTCGGCCCACGCGATGGCCTGCAGAACGAGTCGCAGATCGTGGCGACCGCAACGAAGGTGGCGTTCATCGACGGGCTGGCGCAGACCGGCCTGGCCGTGGTCGAAGCGACGTCGTTCGTGTCTCCCAAGTGGGTGCCTCAGCTCGCGGACGCTGCCGACGTGATGGCGGCGATCGACCGCCGACCCGGCGTGCGCTACCCGGTCCTGGTGCCAAACGAGCAGGGCCTGGACCGCGCGCTCGCAGCCGGGGCTGACGAGGTGGCGGTGTTCACCGCGGCAAGCGAGGCGTTCACGAGGAAGAACATCAACCGCACGATCGACGAGAGCCTCGAGATGTTCCGCCCGGTGCTCGACCGCGCCGCCGACGAGGGCGTGCGCGTCCGCGGGTACGTCTCGACCGTGCTCGGCTGCCCGTACCAGGGCGAGGTTCCCGTCGCCGACGTCGTCCGCGTCACCGAGGCGCTGTTGGAGCTCGGGTGCGATGAGGTGAGCCTCGGCGACACGATCGGTGTCGGGACAGCGGCCGAGGCGCACGGGCTCATCGGGGCGGTGGCCGAGGTCGCCGACCTCGACCGCATCGCGGTGCACTTCCACGACACCTTCGGCCAGGGCCTAGCGAACACGCTCGCCGCCTTCGATGCCGGGGTGTCGATCGCCGACACGTCCGCAGGGGGCCTCGGCGGGTGCCCCTACGCACCGGGCGCCAAGGGCAACCTCGCCACCGAGGACCTCGTGTACGCCCTCCACCGCAGCGGCGTCGAGACCGGCGTGGACCTCGACGCGCTCGTGGACGTGAGCGCATGGATGAGCGAGCAGCTCGGCCGGGCACCCGAGTCGCGCGCGGTCCAGGCCATCCTGTCGAAGCGGCCGTGACCCGTTCCGGGCATCAGCCGGTGTCACGCCGGCGCACCTCGTCGCCGTAGAGGAACGACAGCAGCACGAACCTGCGGCCGCGGATCACGGGCCGCACCTCGTGCAGCAGCGCACCGGAGAAGAGCAGCGCCTCGCCGGCGGCGGGGCGGTAGCGGTCGGGACCGTACTCCGGGAAGCGCAGCTCGCCACCGTCGTAGTCGTCGTTCAGGTTCAGGCTCAGGGCGAACCGACGGTGCGCCGTGGCCGCGCTGAGGTTGTCCCGGTGGGGCTCGAAGAAGCCGCGTTCGGTCTCCTCGTAGCAGCCGATCTTGAACCCCTCGAAGCGGGTCGCCCGGTAGGCGAAGGCGCGACTGAGCTCGGGCATCACACGACGTCCGATGTGGGTGGTGAGCGTCCGCAACAGCTCGTCGTCCGCGACGGTGTGGTCGCGTCGCCGCTTGCGCTGTTCGTCGTGGACCTCGCCCCGTCCGTGTCCCACGGTCGCCTCGACGCCGGTTGCCGTAGCGCCCGCTGACCACGCCGCGATGACCTCGCTCCGCAACTCCTCGCTGAGCGCGTTGGGCACGAACAGCACCGGTGCCTGCCGGACGATGGTCCGCTCGGACGGTTCGTGAACGAGCCTGGCCACCGCGAAGGCGATCCGTCCGACCGCCCGAGCGAGGTCGGTGGCCTGCTCCACGACCGCGACACGCACGCTCGGGTCGAGTGCGATCACGATCGGCGCGCCGTCGACCGACACGCCGTACGCGTCGTGCACTCGGCCCTCCACGTCGTGGTAGCCGTCGAGCTCCTCGGCGCACGCACCGTCGAGCGCCACCACGTCGACCGTCGCCGCCCCCGGTACGCCGTCGCGCAGGGCTCCGAGCAACGACCGGGTGGTGTCGGCATCGCGGTCGCCAGCGAGGAGGAGCACGGCAGGCGTCCCGCCCACCGTGCTGTAGTACCGAACGGTCGCGGCGCCCCGCGGCAACGCGAAGTCCGGGGCACGCTCGCCCTTCGCGATCGGTCGCTGCGCCACGCGCGCTCCTCGTCACGTCGGCTCTGACCGTACCGTCACGCCGGGTTCGGCCGACCGGCGAGCGCTCAGCAGTGCACGTACGGCGGCGGCTCCGAGCGCGGTACGACCTTCGCCCACCGCGTCGAGGGTGGTGGTCACCAGCTTCGCGCCGGGCATCGCGGCGGCCCACGCGGTGGCGACCTCGAGGGGATGACCGGGATCGTCGGGCCACCCGACGATGCCGGTGGGGACGGTGACGCGTGCCAACGTCGCCCCGGTGGGCGCCTCGCCTCCGTCGAGAGCGGTCAGTGCCGCGGCGAGGCTGGCGGCGGGGTGGGTACGCCAATCTCGGCCGAGCAGCTCCGCCAGCCACTGCGGCACCGACCCGTCACCCGCCAGGCGGTCGAGGACGGGCTCGACCCCGCCCCGTCGTACCTCGGAGGCGATGACCGCGTGCGGGCCGTCGCCACGCGTAGCCGTGCCGGTCCACGCAGGCAGGCACACGATGAGGCCCTCGAGGTCGGACCGCTCCGCCGCGACAGCGGCCGCCGCGTGACCGCCCAGCGACACGCCACCGACAACGCGCGCCCCGACCTCGTCCGCGACGGCGGCCAGGTCGGCGACGTGCGCGTCGAAGGCGTGGTCGCCCGGGTCGGGAAGCGGTGTGCTCGCCCCGTGGCCTCGCAGGTCGTAGGCGACGAGTCGGTACCCCAGCGCCGCGAGCGGGGCCGCGAAGGCCTCGCGGATGAAGCGTGGTGAGGAGCCGACGCCGTGTGCGACCACGGCGGGCGGCAGGGCACTCGGCCCGTCGTCGTACACCACGAGCGTGACGTCGCCGCGGTCCACCTCGAGCGACGTCACGCACCACCTCCGTCCCAGGCACAACGCTAACGTCGGCGTCCCGACCCGAGGAGACACCGTGCCGACCGCGCTCGTCACCGGTGCGAGCACGGGCATCGGCGCCGCAACAGCCGCCGCCCTCCGGCGGGCCGGCTACGTCGTCCGCGCGGGAGTGCGCACGCCGGAGGACGAAGCGGCCGCGACCCGGCGTGGCCACCGCCCCGTGCGCCTCGACGTCACCTCGGACAGCGACGTCGCGCGAGCACGCGAGGTCATCACCGGGGAGGGCCCCCTCGACCTCCTCGTCAACAACGCCGGTATCGCGGTCGCCGCTCCCGTCGAGACGCTCGCGCCCGCCGATCTCGCTCACCAGCTCGATGTGAACGTCGTCGGCGTCCACCGCGTGACGCAGGCGTTCCTGCCCGCCCTGATCGCTGCGCGCGGACGGGTCGTCATGGTGTCGAGCATCTCCGGGCGGGTCGGCGTGCCGTTCCTGTCCGCGTACGCGGCCTCCAAGCACGCCCTCGAGGGCTACACCGACTCGCTGCGCCGCGAGATGCGTCCCCACGGTGTCGCCGTGGTGCTGGTCGAGCCCGGCCAGGTCGCCACGCCCATCTGGGAGAAGTCGACCCCGTCCGACGAGGAGGTAGCGGCGCTGCCGGACCGGTACCGCGCTCGCGCCGCGACCATCGCGGCCGGGGCGCGGCGGGGCGCCGTCGACGGCATCCCACCCGAGCAGGTCGCTGACGTGATCGTCGCGGCAGCCACCTCGTCACGACCCCGTGCCCGCTACGCGCTGCCCCTCCGCGACCGCGTGCTGGCGCGCCTCCTGCCGGTCCTCCCCGAGTCGCTCACGGACCGGCTCGTCGACCGCGAACTCGAGCGCCTCCTCTAGACAGAAGCTTGAAATTCAACCGTTGAACCGGGCGGGCCGGTTCAAGGGGTTCAACCAACGTGGGTCAGGTGGCGAGTACATCGGCCGAGGCGTCGAGGAAGGCCTCGACCTCGTCGCGGGTCCCGACGGTGACGCGGATGTGCTCGTCGAGGCGGTACGGGGCGAGGGGACGCACGCCGATGCCGCGCTCGGCGTAGGCCTCGACGACAGGGCCGGCGGGACGACCGAGGGGGACGAGCACGAAGTTGCCCAGGCTCGGGGCGACGTCGACGCCCAGCTCCCTCAGGCCGTTGAGCAGCCGCTCACGCCCGGTCAGCGTGCCCTCGATCGCCGCCGCGAGATGCGCCGTATCCTCGAGCGCAGCGCTCACCGCAGCCTGCGCCCCCGCGTTGACGTTGAAGCGGGTGCGGGCCGCGTCGAACGTGGTGAGCAGATCGGCGGGCCCGGTGAGGTAACCGATCCGGAGTCCCGCCAGCGCGAACGCCTTCGAGAACGTCCGGAGCACGAGCAGTCTGGGGTGATCGACGTCGAGGTCGGCCACGGTCCGGTAGCCCGCTCGGCCCTCGGCGAAGTGGTGGTAGGCCTCATCCACGACGACGGTCACGTGGTCTGGCACGCCGTCGATGACCACCGCGAGCTCCTCGCCGGTCAGGTGCCGCCCGGTGGGGTTGCCGGGGTTGTCGATGCACACGACCGCGGTGTCGTCGCCGACGGTGTCGAGCAGCGTCTGCGCGTCACGCGCGAACGCATCCCCCGACGGTGCCTCGGTGTAGGTCGCTCCGCAGACCTGGGCACCCAGTCGGTAGACGATGAAGCCCCGGTCGTAGGCCACCACACCCCCACCCGTCCGGCGGTGCTCCACGGCGATGAGGTCCATGAGCAGGTTGGCACTGCCGTTGCCGACGACAACCTCGTCCACGTCGACGCCCTCGTGCTTCGCCAGCGCAGTTCGCAGCGCGGTCGACTGGTCGTCGGGGTAGAGGTGCACCTCCTCCGCGGCAGCGCGTAGGGCCTCGATCACGCGGGGCGAAGGACCCCACGCCGACTCGTTGGATGACAGGCGGACCTGCATGCCTCGGGGCGGTCCGACGGCAGCGTCGGCAGCGATGTCGGTCATGGGAGCTCCTTCTCGGGATCGGGGCGGTGCCGGACGATCAGACGGCCTCGAGCGCGGGCTCAGGGGCAGCCGCCCCGGTGTCCAGCAGCCTGGGGTCCTCGAAGATGGCGCGGAACTCGCGCGCCAGCGTCCCCGCCTGGAACCCGTCGATGAAGCGGTGGTCGATGGTCGCCGTGAGGGTGATCGTGGGCCGAGCGACGATGCGCCCGTCGACCACCTGAGGTCGCTCGTCCACGGCACCGATGAGGACGTAGATCGGCACGCGCGCGAACGGCGTGGGCGGGACGAAGGCCTCGTCGAGTCCGAACACCCCCACGTTCGTGACGATCGCGGATCCGAACGGGAAGCGCTCCAGCCCGAGCGCCTTCACCTCGACCCCGAGCGATCCCGTCAGCCACCCCGTCAGCCACAGCACCGGTCGGAGCAGGAAGGTCGGCAGCAGCCGCACGAGCTTCTTGCTCTTCTCCCAGTCGTCGTCACCCCCGCCCCGCAGCCGCCCGGCCTTCTCGCGCAGCTCGCGAGCGATGTCCTCGACCGGCTTGCGGTCGGTGTGTTCCACCTTCGCCCGGGCGAGGTCGGACCCGTCCTCCATCGTCACGAGGAACGTGACGTCCACACGGTCGTGGGGTTCGTAGCGGCCCATGACGATGCGGCCGTTAAGCGACGGCTCGGCGGCAAGCGCGCGGGCGAGGGTCTTGCCGACGACGTGGGTCAGCGTGACCTTCTCGCCGGTGCGCTCGCGAACCTCGGCGACGTAGTCGAGCACCGGTCCGGCATCGAGCGTGAGCTTGCCGTAGATGTTGCCCTCGCGGGGCGCGCGCCAGCTCGCGATCGCGAGCTTGCGACGGGTCGTCGATATGGCCACCTGTCCGCTCCTCGAACCTTGGCGACGGCGCATCCGCGCCGTCGATCCACGCGTTCGTGCTCAACCCACGGGCGAGAGCGCGGTCTCGCCCGCTCCGTGGGGAGCGAGTCCTTCGCCCCCAACCCGTCCGCTCCTCCCCGTCCCGACAGCGTAACGGGGGCGGACACCACGGCGACCCGCGTCGCCGGTCGGCTCAGGCCGTCACCAGTTCGGTGGCACAGCGAGGGCCTGCTGCCTCAGCGAGTCGAGCGTCGGCGGTCACCAAGACGACGTCGAGTCGCTCAGCCAGTGCGACGTACCACGCGTCGTACACGGTGACGTTGGTGCGGAGTTCCCAGATCCGGTCGAGGAACGGAGAAGCGGCGTGGAGGCGCAGCCGGGTGACCCGCAGTCGAGCGCGTGCGCGCTCGGCGACGAGGGGATCGATCTCGCCGCCGACGGCGAGTCCGCGGATGGCGGACAGGACCTCGGCCGGCAAGATGTGTGGTGCATCCCAGGTCGTGTCGGCTCGCAGGCGACGACGGGCCCGGTGACCGACTTCGGCGCCGTTCGTCAGCGCCTCGGCGAGCACCGACGCGTCGAGCACCGCCACGTTTCAGCCCGCGTCCCGTTCCGCGCGGATGAACACCGTGGCCGGCGTCGCGGAGTAGCCCGTCGCCCCCCCGCTGGCGAGTTCGGCCTCGACCTCCGCGGCCACCTCAGCCGGCGTCTTGTGGCGTGCGCTGTCGATGAGCTCAGCACGGAGGTGTTCTTGCAGGCTCATCCCGGCTGCGGCGGCACGTGCCTTGTGGATGCGGTGGACCTCGTCGGGAACGTCGCGGATCTGGATCGTCGCCATCGTGCATGCAGCTTAGCGCTGGAAGCGCTGGGACGCATGCACCCGCTCACAGGTAGAGGCCGGTGGCGCCGTCACGCCGGGTCGAGCCGACGGCGTGCACGTCGCGCTCCCTCACGATGAGGTAGGCGTCGCCCTGGATGTCGACCTCGATGGCGTCCTCGGGCAGGTACAGCACCTCGTCGTGGACCTGGACGTGGCGCACGTGGGGGCCGACGCCCAGCACGGCCCCCCAGATGCCCTTGCGCTCGACCGACTGCGCCGTGGCCGGGATCAGGATCCCGCCCTTGGAGCGCCGCTCGGCGTCGTCGGGCAGTTCGATGAGGATGCGGTCGCCCGTCACGGCGACCGACCTGCGCAGTTCGGGGACGTGCTCGGACGCGGACATCGGTGGGAGGCTGCTCCGGGAACGGTGGGCCGGCAGGGTACCCGGGGGGTCCGCAGGTCAGCGCTCGTCGTCGCCGTACATGCGGTCGCCGTCCGGTCTGGGTGACGTCCGAGCTCGAGCGCGCTGGAGGACCCGGCGGGCGAAGCGCCGTAGCGAGGGGAGTTGGAAGGGGATGATGAGCGCCCCGAAGACGATGGTCGTGACCGCGACGTTGCGCTGCTGCGGGAGTTCGACGGGGAAGTTGAGCACGAGGAAGCCGCCACCGATGACGGCCAGGCCCAACAGCAGAGGTGGGGTGTCCAGGGCGAGCCGTTGGGCCGCGCGGATGGGCTTGCGCAGCCAGGGCCACTGCGAGGACAGGATGCCCAGCCCACCGAAGACGATCGCCCATCCTGGTCCTGGCAGCGGGATCAGCAGCACGCCGACCCCGACGACGACCAGGCCGACGACGGTCAGTCCGACGCGACGCAGGCTGCGGCCGATCAGCCTGGGCCCCTGGGTCAGGCGGTCGACGCGCTGGGACCGCTGCTTCGAACGCTGCGGGGGCGACCGCGGCGTGAGGCGGTCTCGGACTGGCTCGGACTCGGAGCGCTCGGCGCTCAGCTCGGCACCACAAACACCAACCGGGCCACGTCCGAGGACAGCTCGACCTCGCCACCGGGGCCCGCCGTCCCCACGACCCGCACCCCCTTGTCGTCGGCTGTCGTCACCTTACCGATGCCGCCCGGCTTGAGTCCGGCGTTCGCGAGCCGGCGCATCAGATCGACGTCGGTCTGCAGCTCCTCGGAGATCCGGGTGACGCGCACGTTGCCGCTTCCGGCCTCGACGAGAGTGATCTCGTCCTCGCGCTCAGGCGGGTTGGACGAGCCGGGGATCGCGTTGCCGTGGGGACAGACACCCGGATCGCCGAGCAGCTCGACGAGGCGTCGCTCGACGTCGTCGGAGATGACGTGCTCCCACTTGCACGCTTCCTGGTGGATCTGCTCCCACGGCAGGCCGATGACGTCGTGGAGCAGACGTTCGGCGAGACGGTGCTTGCGCGCGACACTGACCGCGAGATCGCGCCCCGGCTTGGTCAGCTCGATGACGCGATCGTCCGCGACGTGGACGTAGCCGTCGTCCTCGAGACGTGCCACCGTCTCGGACACGGTCGGGGCGGCCAGCCCGAGCCGCTCCACGAGCCGTGCCCGCAGCGGCGGGATCGACTCCTCCTCGAGCTCGAGGACGGTGAGCAGGTACTGCTCGGTCGTGTCGTGGAGATCGGCCACGGCCGCACCTCCCTCCATCGTCGCGCATCCGCGACGGCCGTCAGATAAGGGTAGCCTTACCTCTGCTGTCGCCATCGAGAACGCCGTACGGGAGGATGGTATGCCCACCGTCGAGACGACCGCACCGGCTGCGGTCGCCTGCGACGATCTGCGTATCGCGTTCGGGGACACGGTGGCGGTCGATGGCCTCGACCTGGTGGTGGCGCCCGGGAAGGTGACCGCGCTCCTCGGCCCCTCAGGGTGCGGGAAGACCACGACGTTGCGCGCCATCGCCGGATTCGTCACGCCTCAGGCCGGTCGGGTCTTCCTCCACGGCTCCCTGGTCGCCTCGCCGGGCCAGTGCGTCCCGCCGGAGCGGCGTCGGGTCGGGATGGTGTTCCAGGACTACGCGCTGTTCCCCCACCTGACGGTCGCCGAGAACGTCGCCTACGGCCTGCGTTCGCGTCCCGACCGGGCGCGGCGCATCGCCGAGGTCCTGGCCCTGGTGGGGTTGAGCGATCTGGGTCATCGTCGCCCTGGCGAGCTGTCGGGCGGGCAGCAGCAGCGGACCGCCCTGGCACGGGCGCTCGCGCCCGACCCGGAGGTCATCCTTCTCGACGAGCCGTTCTCCAACCTCGACGCCGGTCTGCGCTCGGCGGTCCGCTCCGACGTCCGCGAGATCCTCCGCCGGGCCGGCGCCACCGCGATCGTGGTCACCCACGACCAGGAGGAAGCGCTGTCGCTGGCGGACGAGGTCGCCGTGATGTCCAGCGGGCGGGTCCACCAGGTCGCCGCCCCCCACACCCTCTACACCCGACCCGCCGATCGGTTCGTGGCCTCGTTCGTCGGAGACGCCGACCTCCTACCGGGCCGTCGCGTGGACCGGCACACCGTCGAGACGCCGCTGGGGCGGCTCCCGACGCTCGAACCGGTCACGGCCACGATCGTCGACGTGGTGATCCGCCCCGAATCGCTGCGCCTCACACCCGACGACGGCGGTCCGTGCGAGGTCCAGGAGGTGACCTACTTCGGCCACGATCAGCTGGTGCGGGTCCTGCTGAACGACGGCACGTCGGTCCGCTCGCGTCTCGGACCGGAGCCGACCCTGCGACCTGGCGAACGCGTGCGCGTCGAGCTCGACGGCGCCGTCGTCGCCTTCGCCGACGGCCAGCGAACCCAGACCATCCACCACGCGACGGAGCTCGTCGACGTGCACGGCGACCGCTCCTGACCTCGAACGCCCACCTGATCATCCTCGGTGCTGGCCCGGCCGGCGTCGGTGCGGCCTACCGCGCAGCCCGCAGCGGCCACGACGTGACCGTCCTCGAACGAGCCGACCGGGTCGGAGGGGCCGCCGGGAGCTTCGAGGTCGATGGGGTGCGGGTGGACCACGGCAGCCACCGTCTGCACGCGAGCATCGAACCCGCGATCCTCGACACGCTGCGCGGACTGCTCGGCGAGGACCTCCAACGCCGGCCTCGACGCGGGCGCATCCGGCTGGCCGAGCGCTGGCTGGCGTTCCCCCTCACACCGGGTGATGCCCTGCGCAACCTCCCTCCGGGCTTCGCCGTGCGCACGGCCTTGGAGGCGGGCACGGCGTGGGCACGGTCGGCTCGATCGGACACGTTCAGTGAGCGACTGCGAGCCAGTCTTGGCCCGACGATGTGCGAACGCTTCTACTTCCCGTACGCGAGGAAGCTGTGGGGTGTGGAGCCCGATCGACTGAGCGGCGAGCAGGCCCGTCGGCGCGTCAGCGCCGACACACCAGGCAAGCTGATCCGCCGCGTCGTCGCCGGACGCGACCCCGAGCGGCGCACGTTCCTGTACCCACGCCGAGGCTACGGCCAGCTCTGGGAGGCCCTCGCGGAGGCGGCGGCAGCCGACGGCGCCGAGATCCGTCTGGGCACCTCGGCCGAAGCGGTCGAGATCGACGGCGACGGCGTCACCGTCAGCACGACGGACGGCGATGTCCAGGGCAACGCCGTGTGGTCGACCATCCCCATGCCAGCACTCGCCGGCATGCTCCGTCCGGCCCCGCCCCCCGTCGTCCTCGCCGCTGCGGCGCGGCTCCGCTCACGCGCGATGGTGCTCGTCTACCTCACGCTCCCGATGGCTCAGTACACGCCCTTCGACGCGCACTACCTCCCCGAGGAGTGGACACCGGTCACGCGCATCTCCGAGCCGATGAACTACCGCGATGCTCGAGGTCACGGCGACCCCAGCGACCGGACCGTCCTGTGCGCCGAGATCCCCTGCGACGCTGGCGACGACCTCTGGACCTCCTCGGACGACGACCTCGCCGCGGTCGTCATCGACGCGCTTACGCGCGCCGGGCTTGCACGACCGGACCCATCGGCGATCACGACCGTGCGTCTCCCGTCGGCCTACCCCATCTACGAGGTCGGCTGGGAGGACGCGTTCGAGCCCCTCGATGCGTGGCTGGAGCGTCAACCGAGGATCCTGACCTTCGGGCGTCAGGGTCTGTTCGCCCACGACAACGCCCACCACGCCCTGGCGATGGCGTGGGCGGCCGCGGATGCGCTGCTGCTCGACGGGCGGGTGGATCACGGCGTGTGGGAACGAGCTCGCGCGCGCTTCCGCGATCACATCGTCGAGGACTGAGCCCCTCGACCCGCGAGTACGGCCGGATCGTTCAGCACGCGCCACACGGCAGGCACGACGTGGCGCAGGTAGCGGACCGGGCGCACGAAGGACCGACCGACGCTCCGGAAGCCGTAGCTGATCGGTACCTCGCGGTAGCGGAACCCCTTGAGGAGCAGCTCGAGGGTCAGCACCTGCGCGTAGTTGTAGTCGTGTGCGACG
The DNA here is from genome assembly GCA_019347575.1 of Actinomycetota bacterium. Taxonomy (NCBI): domain Bacteria; kingdom Bacillati; phylum Actinomycetota; species Actinomycetota bacterium. The sequence continues at coordinate 42,857 of JAHWKY010000015.1, forward strand.
ACCGTGGCGCGGGCCGCTTCGGCCGAAAGCAGCCGGTAGCCGCTCTGTCCGTCGGTGATGCGCCGACGTGCGACGAAGCTCAGTACCAGGCTCAGGAGGCGGTTGCCCAGGCGGCGATGGGGACGCATCCGATCGATGCGGCCCATGAAGCGCGAGCCGACGACGTAGTCGGCGGTCCCCTCGAGGACGGGTGAGGCCAGTCGTTCGAGTTCCTCCGGTGCGTACTCGCCGTCGGCATCGCAGAAGGCGATGGCGGCGGCGCTTCGCTGGACAGCTTCGGCGAGGCCGACGCGCACGGCGGCACCGAGGCCCCGGTTGGTTCCCAGGGAGACCACCTCCGCACCGGCGGCAGCCGCTCGCGCGGCGGTGGCATCGGTCGATCCGTCGTCGATGACGAGGACGCGCACGGGTCGTCCGCACACCTCCGCCGGGGCGCGGGCGATGACGTTCGCGACCGTGGCTTCCTCGTCGTGAGCCGGGAGGAAGAGCACCACCGGTGCGGTATCGGCGGATGGGGGCGCCGTCGACCGTGCCCGGAGCTGTCGAGGGAGGCGGAGTCGCCCCAGCATCCCCGGCGCGGGCAGCACGAGGGCGACCGCCCCGGTGACCAGCGAGTAGCCGGTCTTGAGCGCGTGGGCGACCAGCGCGATGGCGAGAGCGGTCGGGGCGTCCACACCGAGCGCCGTGAGGGCCGCGGTCCCCGCGGCTTCGTACGTGCCGAACCCCCCCGGCGCGACGGCCAGGAGCTGGGCGGCCACGGTGACCGCTGTGACCCCGACCGCCTCGACGGGGCTCAGGTGGACGTTCACGAGCGCCGCGGCGTGCCACACCACCACCGCTTCCAGGACCCAGGCACCGACCGTGAGCAGTGCGACCCCGGCTCCCGGCAGGCGGATCTGGGCATCCCGGGACAGCCGCCGCAGCCAGACGATGCCTGCCGCCGCTACCGCGAACGCGACGATGGCCAGTCCCCCGGCGAGCCAGCCCCACCGCCCCACGGCTCCGCCCACGAGCCGGGGTCCCGCGACCGCCGCGAGCAGGCCGAGGGCCGCGACGTCCGCTGCCCGTAGCGTGACCGTCGAGGCCGTGGCCGTGGCGGTGGGTACGCCGACGCGACGGACGACGCTGGCCGCGCGCAGCGGCTCGCCCAGACGCAGCGGCAGGACGTGGTTGCCTCCGAGAGTGACGTGGATCGCCGCGGTGGCGTGACCCAGCGGCAACCCCGGGACGACCCGGCACCACGCGAGGGCACGGAGCAGGAACGCGATGCCGTAGACGCCCAGCACGGCAGCCGTCGCCAGGGGTGCGGCCACGATCGCGCGCCCCGCTTCCCTCAGCGTCGCGCCATCGACCGTCCTGAGCACCCACCAGGCGGCGAGCGCGGCGAAGGCCACCACCAGCCCCCCGCGCCACCGACGCCACCCGTCCGACACGCCGTCCTCCGTCTCCTTGTGCCACCCCACGGAACTGCCCGTACCGGCGCCGCTTCGGTTCACCACGTTGGTTCGGTTAGGCTGCCCTAACTCGTTGGCCGCACCCTAGCCAGGGAGCGGCGCCTACCGGAAGCCAGCGAGGGGACGGATGCACGTCGTCGTAACCGGCGCGGCTGGGTTCATCGGGCACCACGTCGTCGCGGCGTTGGTGGGACGGGGCGATGAGGTGACCGCGATCGACCGGCGCGGGGGTGCCGGGCCCGGCCGGGCCCTGGTCGACGACCTCGCGGTCCCGTCGGCCGCGAGCATCGCGGCGCTGGCGACGTGCGATGCGGTCATCCACCTCGCCGGCCGCCCCGGTGTCCGCGACAACGCCCCGCACATCGAGCGGCACCGCATCCGTGACAACGTGCTCGCAGGCGCCCGTGTCCTCGCTGCGACGCCGCTGGCCACGCCCGTCGTCGTCGCCTCCTCGTCGTCGGTCTACGGCGGCGCCAGGGGGACCTCGGTCCCGCGACCCTCCCGCGAGGACGACCCCGTCGCCCCCCGAGGTGGCTACGCCGCGTCGAAGGTCGCACTGGAGAGGCTCTGCGTCGAACGCGCTGCGAAGGGCGGCCGCGTCGCCGTCGCACGACCGTTCACCGTGGCGGGTGAGGGTCAGCGCCCCGACATGGCGATCGCGCGGTGGATCGAGGCGGTACGACGGGGACAGCCCGTGACCGTCATCGGTAGCCCCCGACGGAGTCGTGATGTGACCGACGTGCGCGACGTCGTCCGAGCGCTGATCGAAATGGTGGACCAGGGCGTGACCGGCACGCTGAACATCGGGACCGGGGTCGCACACCGACTCGGCGACATCGTCACCAGCATCGCATCCGCGCTCGGCCAGGAGCCACGGGTGAGGGTGGTCGCCGCCGACGGGGAGGAACCTCCTGCGACCCTCGCCGACACGACCCGGTGCCGACGGCTCCTCGGCTTCGTCCCGGTCACCGACCTCGCTGACATCGTCCGCCGTCAGGTCGAGTCCGTCCAGCCACTCAAGGAGGCGGTGTGAGATGCGCCATGCCCGTCGCACGATCGCGTCGCTGATCGTCCTGCTCGTCGCCGTGACCGCCAGCGGCTGCGGCGGAGGTGCCGACGAGCTGGTGATCTACTCCGGGCGCGGTCGCTCGCTGGTCGGACCACTGCTCGACCAGTTCGCCGAGGAGACGGGGATCCCCATCGCGGTGCGCTACGGAGACTCCGGTGAGCTCGCCCTGCTGATCGCGGAAGAGGGTGCCGACTCCCCCGCAGACGTGTTCCTGTCACAGAGCCCGGGGGCGGTCGGGTTCCTCGCCGGCCGTGACCTGCTCGCCCCGCTCGACGAGGACCTTCTCGGACGCGTGGACGAGCGCTTCCGCGCTGGCGATGGGACCTGGGTCGGCGTGACGGGGCGGCAACGGGTGGTCGTGTACAACCAGGACCTCGTCGACCCCGACGAGCTGCCCTCCTCGGTGTTCGAGCTGACCGAGCCACCGTACGAGGGACGCATCGCGGTCGCCCCGCAGAACGCTTCGTTCCAGGACTTCGTCACCGCCATGAGGCTGGAGTACGGCGACGACCGCACGCTGAAGTGGCTGGAGGGCATGGCCGCGAACGGAGCCCGCGTCTACCCGAACAACAACGCCATCGTCGACGCCGTCAGTCGGGGCGAGGCCGAGCTCGGCCTGGTCAACCACTACTACAACTTCCGCTTCCTCGAGGAGGACCCCGACCTGCCGAGCCGCAACCACGTGCTCCCCGATGGTGACATCGGCGCTCTGCTCATCACCTCCAGCGTGAGCATCCTCGCCAGCTCCGACGACGGCGAGCGAGGTGACCGCTTCGCGTCGTTCCTGCTCTCCGAGGAGGCGCAGCGATACTTCTCCGACGAGACCTTCGAGTACCCCCTCGCTGCCGGGGTGGAACCGTCGCAGGAGCTGCCCCCGCTGGGATCGCTCGAGGTACCGGACGTGGACGTCGATGCGCTGTCCGACCTGGCGACGACCACCGACCTGATCGCGCAGAGTGGCCTCTCCGGTTGACCCCACCCTCCTGACGGAGGCACCGACCCCCCCGCGCCGCGCCGGGCGGCCAGCGGCCTGGCTGACCACCGTGACCAGCGGAGTGGCCCTGCTGTTCGCCGCGCCACTGGGCTTCCTCGTCATCCGCAACCTCTCGCGGGGCGGTGACTTCGTCCGGCTCGCGACCTCGCCCGCGACCCTCGGACCTCTGGCGCGGAGCCTGTTGCTCGGGATCACCGTCACCATCGCCGCAGCCGTCATCGGCACGCTGTCGGCGTGGCTCGTCGTCCGCACGGACGTCCGGGGCGCACGTCTGTGGCGCGTGCTGCTCGCTCTCCCCCTCGTGATCCCGTCGTTCATCGGAGCCTTCTCGCTACTGGCGGCGTTCGCCCCTGGTGGCCTGATCGAGGGTGCCCTCGCGCCGCTCGGCGTGGCGCGCCTACCCGAGTTCCGGGGCTACGCAGCCGCCTCGTTCGTTCTCACGCTGCTCACCTTCCCCTACGTCTACCTCCCCGTGGCGGCCCGGCTCGACCAACTCTCGCCGTCGCTCGAGGAGTCCGCCCGGTTGCTGGGACGGCGCCCGTTGGAAGTCTTCACGAGCATCGTCCTGCCACAGATCCGCGGCGCCGTCCTCGCCGGCTCGCTGCTCGTGTTCCTCTACACCATCAGCGACTTCGGCGCGGTGCAGCTCCTGCGCTACGACACGCTCACGCGGGCGATCTTCGAGACCCGCGTCTTCGACTCCGCCACGTCGCTGACGCTGAGCCTCCAGCTGGGCCTTCTGGCCATCCTGATCGCGGCCTCGGAGCGCGGGATCACGAAGGGGCCGACCGTCTCGGCGGGGCCGCGTGCCGTCCGAGGACTGCGGTTGGAGCTCGGGAGGTGGCGTGCGGTCGCGACCGCGGTCGTCGCTGCGACGGTCGGGCTGGCGCTGCTGGCTCCCGTGGCGGTGCTCACCTTCTGGTCGGTGCGTGGGCTCGTGCGTGGATCGGGGCGGGCGAGCGCGGTCGCTGCGGACGTGGGGCAGCTCGTCGCTCCGGCGGTCAACACCGCCGTCGTCAGCGTGGTCAGCGCGGTGGTAGCGGTCATCATCGTGCTGCCGGTCGCGTACCTGACGGTCCGCCGCCCCAGCCGCACGGGGGGGGTCGCGAACGCGGTCGTGGTCGGCGGGTTCGCCCTGCCGGGTCTGGCGATCGCGCTCGCCCTGACGTTCTGGACCCTCCGCACACCGGGGCCGTTACGCGGCCTGTACCAGACCATGTCGCTGCTGGTGTTCGCCTACGTGGTGCACTTCGGGGCGCAGGCCCTGCGCACCGCGCAGGTCGCGGTCGCCGGTATCCCGCCTCGCCTGGAGGACGCCGCGCGCTCGCTCGGCGCGGGGCGCATGCGCCGGCTCTGGACCCTCGAGCTGCCGCTCATGACACCCGGCCTGCTCGCGGGCGCGGGTCTGGTGCTGCTCTCGACGATGAAGGAGCTGCCCGCGACGCTGCTGCTGGCTCCGGCCGGCTTCGAGACGCTCGCCACCCGGATCTGGGTCGCCGCGGAGGACGCGTTCGTCGCCGACGCGAGCATCGCGTCGCTGATCCTGATCGCGCTGTCCGGCGTGCTGACCTGGATCCTCGTGATCCGGCGGTCCGCGGCGCTGTGACCGGTCAGGAGCCGTCGCGGCGCCGTCTGGCCGTGGCAACGCTGCTCGCCGCGGTCCTTTCCGTCGCCGCCGTCCTGCCGGGGGCGTGGGCACGATCGACCTACGGCAACCACACCTCCGGGGACGAACCCCACTACCTGCTCACCGCCATCTCGTTGGGTGAGGACGCCTCCCTCGATGTCCGCGACGAGGTCGCCGACGAGCGCTACCGACCGTTCCACGAGCAGCGCCTGAAGGTCCAGGCCGCGGAGCGCGACGACGGGACGATGGTCGTCCCCCACGATCCGCTGCTGCCCGCGCTCCTCGCGGGTCCCGTCCGCCTCGGCGGATGGCTCGCCGCCAAGCTGGCGCTCGCGCTCGTCGCGGGCGCGCTGGCGGCGCTGCTGGTGTGGACCGGCGTGCGACGGTTCCACCTCCCGTTGTCGGTGGTGGTGCCGACCGTGGTGCTGTTCGTCGCCACGGCCCCGCTCGCCGCCTACGGCACGCAGGTCTACCCCGAGCTGCCGGCCGCGCTAGCCGTGACCGTTGCGGCTGCCGCGCTGCTCGGCCCCTTCCACCGCGGTGGCCAGGCTGCCCTCGTCCTCGCGGCGATCGGGCTGCCGTGGCTGTCGGTCAAGTACGTCCCGGTGGCAGCCGTCCTCGTCGCCATCGGGGCGTGGCAGCTCCACCGGCGCGGTGCGCGGCGCGCCCTCATCGGCTGGTCCGCAATGCTGGCGCTAGTGGGACTCACGTACGCGGTCGCCCACCTCGCCTGGTACGGGGGATGGACCGTCTACGCGTCGGGCGAGTTCTTCCGCGAGGCCGGCGGCGAGCTGACCGTCGTCGGCACCCGCCCTCGCTACGCCGCACGCAGCCAGCGTCTCATCGGGTTGCTGGTGGACCGCCACTTCGGCCTGGCCGCGTGGCAGCCGGCATGGCTGGCGGTCGTCCCGGCGCTGGCGGCGCTCGCGAGGTCGCGGCCACGGGGCTGGGCGGTGATCGCGGCGCCGACCCTCGTCGGCTGGCTCGTGGCCACGTTCGTCGCGCTGACGATGCACGGGTGGTGGTTCCCCGGGCGTCAGGTCGTCGTCGTGCTCCCACTGCTGGTGCTGGCGATCGCGTGGTGGGCCGCCCGGTCGCGTGTCGCGCGCTCGGTCGTGTGGACCCTCGGGGCCTTCGGGGCGGTCACCTGGGCGTGGTTCCTGGTCTCTGCCCTCAACGGCGACGTGACCGTGATCGTGGACTTCGCCGCTATCGGCGACCCGATCTTCCAGGTCCGTCAGCCGCTGCTGCCCGACTACGTCCGACCGGGCGTCGGCACGTGGGTCAGGCACGGGGCGTGGATCGGGCTCGCCGTCGCCGTCGGCGCGTGGTCCTGGCGCCGGCCCGCCGGTGGTCGGGGTCCCATCTGGTCAGCTCGTTCCGGTCCCCGTGGGTGAGCCGGTGTGGGTACCTGACTGCGACCCCGTGTGGGTGCCGGACTGCGATCCGGTCTCGTTGCCGCCCCCGTCGATCTCGCGGACGCCGCCGCCGTCGTCGGTGCCGCACGCCGCGGTCAGGATCATCCCAGCTGCCAGCAACGCGCCGGTGAGTCGTCGTGTCATCGCGTGGGACCTCCAGGTCGGTACCCGCCGCCGAGGGGGCAAGGTTAGGGAAGCCTAACCTATCTCTAGCGTGCGACCGCAAGTCTGGACTAGGCCGTCCGGACCCCCGTGAAACCCCTCGTTCGGTCCATACCGCCGCCCGTTCGCGTCGCCGACAGTTACCGAAGAACCACCTAGAGGTGGGACGGAGGATCCACGCGTGACCCAGGCCCTGCACCGCCACCGCACACACCTGCTGGTGTGTGTGCTGTGCATCGCGCTCGGGCCGTGGCTGATCCTCGCCACGCCTGCGGCCGCGCAGAACGCGCAGACTGTGGACGTATTCGTCACCGTTCCCCACGACTCGGGGCCAGCCGGGCCCGACGCCCCGTCCGCGAGTCCCGATGAACCCCTCCCCCGCACCGGCGCTTCGGCGCGAGACCTCACCGTGATCGCTACGGCGCTGGTCGCGCTCGGAACCGCCGTGCTCAAGTCAACCAACTCCCTGAAGCGAGCTTCCCATGCGTAAGCGCCACCTCCTCACCACCTCCATCATCGCCGCTGCCACCGTCGCCATCGCGTCCGGGGCGATCGCGCAGGAGACCTCCTCCACGGATCTGACCGTGGTCAACATCGCCGGCTCCCGTGACATGACGATCTTGTCCGTGGGCGGCGGGGCGTTCACCTCCGTGGAGCTGGGTACCGCCCGCGAGGTGCCGTTCCTGGCGAACGTGACCGACCTGTTCTACGAGAACGTCGGCTACGAACTCAACGCGTCGATGTCCAACCTGTACCCGCTCGACGGGACGACCCCGGTGTGCGGGACCGAGCCCGGAGACTTCATCCCGTCGGGGACGTTGTCGGTCGGCTTCCCGGCCGAGGACGCCTTCGCCCTCGGTGACGTCAGCGCGCTCGCTGAGCCGGTGTTCACGCTGACCGGGACGGTCAGCGGCACGATCGCCTCGCTCACCGGCCTCACCGTGGGTGACCCGCTGATCGGCACGCTCGACGGCCAGCAGCTCGACGTCGCGCTCGACGAGCTCCTCAACACGCTGCCGCTCGACGCGGCCAACGGTGCCGGTGGCGCCTTCGCCGCGCCGCTGGCGCATCCGGTGTGCGGCGCCGGGGCCACCACCCCGACCCCCGTCGGCGTGCAGACGGGCGACCCGAACGACACGTTCGACTTCGCAGCGCTCGAGGCCACCATCTTCGACCTCATCGCCGACGGTGCCCTGACCCTCAGCCCCGCCGACCTCGTCTCCGAGGACATCTTCTCGCAGGCCGGGATCGACGGAGCGATCCGGCAGGCGATCCTCGACGCCGGCGGCACGCTGCCGCTCCTCAGTTCGGAACTCGACACCGTGGTCGCGGAGCTCCGCAGCACCATGACCGTGACCCTCGACGTGGCCGCGTTGCTGGGACAAACGGGCATCTACAACACGGTGGCGGAACTGGTGGTCGGTGACCTCACCTCCTTCGATGCGGGCACCTACGGTGGCAGGCTGGAGTTCACGCTCATCGACAAGTAGGCCGAGCAGAGGACGCCCCGTAGGTCATCCGACGAGGGGAAGACGGCGACGGATCGCGCGACGAGGCCTCATCACCGGGGCCCTCGTCGCGTTCCTCGTCGGCACGCTCCCGGCCTGGGCAGGCGAGACCGACACGTTCCGGTTCGAGCCGACCCCGCTCGAGGTCGACGGTGAGATCCGCCGCACGTTCGACGCGGCGATCCCACCCGGAACCGCGGTCCGGGACGCGGTCGCGCTCACGAACAAGACCGACGAGACCCGCACGTTCCGGGTCTTCGCGGCCGACGCGCGCGAGGATCCCGACACGGGCCGCACCGGCGTCGCCAGCTTCGGCGCCGAACCCACGGGCGTCGGTGCATGGATCTCGATGGACGGAGGGAACAGCCGCGAGGTGACGTTGCCAGGTCAGCAGCGCCTCGAGATCCCGTTCGAGATCGCTCGGCCGGCCGACGCCACGGTTGGGGGCCTCGGGGCGCTCGTCGCCGAGGAGGTCGCCCAGGGCGAAGGCTCAGGCATCGAGGTGTCGTTCCGGGTTGCGATCCTCGTCGATGCTCGGGGTGACCCGGGCAGCGAGCCCGGCCTTCGCATCAGTGAGCTCGAACTCCACGCCCCGTTGCAGTTGCTGCCGCGCAACGCCACGATCCGGGCGTCCGTCCGCAACGAGACGTCGCGCCCGACCAGCGTCGAGGTCGTGTTCACGGTCGAGGCCCTGTTGGGCAGCACCTGGGAGCTGCCAGCCGGATCGTTCGACCTCGAACCGGGCCAGGCGGCGAGCATCGAGACCCCGTGGGTGACCGTGCCGGAGACGGGCGCCCTCGTCGAGGTCAGCGCCGACGCGACCTGGCGTGGCGGGACGATCGTGGAACGCACCGGCCGGACGGTGATCATGCCGCTGTGGCTGCCACTCGGGCTGATCCTGCTGACCGGATGGCTGCTGGTGCGGGAGGTCCGGCGGCGGGAGCAGGAGCCGCTGACGGAGACCTCGGAGGCCGCCCCGTCTACGTGACGCGCCCTATCCTCACCGCATGGCACGTAGCGGACCACCGGCGTACGCCTGGGACTGGTTCTCCCGGCAGCGGCTGCTGTGGGACGCCGTGCGGCAACGCCTGGCACACCACACGCACCCGGCCTCCCCTCGCTACCGCAGCGCCCAGACCAAGTCCGACGTCGTGACGCTCCTGCGTGCGGATTACGGCCGCGACGACGACGTCCGCGCCGTCGTCGACCGGACCGTGAGCGAGCTGGTGTTCCTCGACCGCACCGACGTGCCGTTCGACCGCCTCGGGCACCGCAACCCGCCGCGCGGCCTGCGCTGGTGGTGGACGGCCCTGACCGGCGAGGAGGTCGAACGCGACGCGCCGGTCGTCTCTCAACCGACCCAGCTCACCCTCGACGAGGTCCACGAGGGCTACGGCGGCTGAGCCCGCGTCAGCGGTTGATCTTGGCCTCGATGTGCACGTGAGGCGGGTGCCCGCCCGCGTAGACGTCGACGTGTGAGTTGAACGGGAACTTGGTGGCGGCCTTCGCGATGGCCGACTCGCCCGCGATCACCCGCTCCCCCGGCTTCACGCGCAGCTTCCAGACGTGCAGCATCGTGACGGTCAGGTCGGGGCGCCCGTCGGGGACGATCTCGACGCGGTTGTCGGGGTACTTGCCGTACAGGTCGTACGCCTCGGCCCGCACCACCGTCCCCGTGACGGGGGACAGGACCGGCTCCCCGTCGGCGGGGACGATGTCGACCGCCGAGGTCGCGGCGTGTGGCCGACCTCGGCTGGACATGATCACGTAGTTGGGGGCAGCGGCCGGCACCGCGACAGCGGGGACCACGTTGAACTTGCCGACGTTGTCGTCGACCAGCAGGTTGCCGACCGGAGCCATAGGGAACGCCACGGGGTACGACGCCTCGTGGAAACCGACGATGATCGCCTTCCGAGCGGGCAACAGCAGTTCCTGCCCGTGGACGACCGCGAACACCGGCGGCGGGGCGGCCTTCCGGGACTGGGCAGCCGAACCCGCCTCGCCGGCCTCTCCCTTCGCCGCCGCCTGACCGGCTTTCGCCCCGCGTCGCGCGGTCTCGAGCCGTCGTGTCACGGCGGCACGCTCGCGGTGCAGCTCCAGGTCTGGTCCCCAGGAGACACCGGACCACTGCCTCGCCGCGATCTCCTCGGCGGCGGCTGCGAGCACGCGTCCCTCCGGGGCCGGAGCCGTGAACGCCCCGAGCGCCAGTATCCCCAGACCGGCACCCACGATACGGAGGGACAGACGGCGGTGGCGCAGTGCCGGCGGGGCGGTCCAGGAACCAGCGGTGTCGGTCCAGGCGCGTATGTCCGGCGTCGGGTCCGGCATGTGGGATGTCCTCCAACGGGCGCGCCGCAGGGCGGCCCGCGTCAGCGGGTCGTGTGTGCTGGAGACGCCGCTGGGACGTACGCGGCGATGCGATGCAGCGCCAACCCCCGGCTGGCGCGTTGTCCCCCCGCCCCCGGCGTTCACCCCCCGAGCGCGGTCGTGAGGCCAACGGCCGAACGGTCAGGGGGTTCCCACGTGCGCGAAGACCGCACGGACCAGCTGCGTTGGCACCCCCAGACCGCCCGCCGATCAGGTCCGTGCACCGGTTCTGTCGGTCATGACCGAGCGCACAGGCACATCGACTTCGGGACGGTGCGGGAGGGCGACGGTGGCGCGACGGTGGGGTGTGAGGGAGTCGAACCCCCGACCTCTTGCGTGTCGAGCAAGCGCTCTAGCCAGCTGAGCTAACACCCCGGGGGCGCAGAGCGTACCCAACCTACGAGAGGGCCATCGAACCGTTCACGTGGACCGGCAGGGGTACGATGGCGTGGGAACGTCGATCGGTTCCCGTCCCGCCGCTCGGCCGCCGGATCGGCGTCGCGCGGCGGCGCGTCCCGCGGAAGGCGAGTCATGGCCGGTGGTCTGGAAGGCGTCGTCGCAGCTCAGACGTCGCTGTCGTGGATCGACGGTCAGCGCGGCATGCTCGTCTACCGCGGCTACGCCATCGACGACCTCGCCCGCCACGCGACCTTCGAGGAGATCTGCCACCTCCTCCTCGAAGGCACCCTGCCCACCGAGGCGGAACTCGAGGCGACCCGCAAGCGCCTCGGCCAGAACGCCGAACTCGATGACAACGTGCTGCAGGTCCTGCGGATCCTGCCCCCCGATACCGTGCCGATGGAGGCACTCCGGACCGGGGTCTCGGCGCTGCCAGCTGGCGAAGGTGTGCCGACCTACGACGCCGACGACCTCGCATCCTCTCGCGACCACGCCTACCGCATCATCGCCAAGATCCCGAGCCTCATCGGGGCCTTCCACCGCATGCGCAGCGGCGACGAGCCCATCACGCCGGATCCCAGCGCGAGCGTGGCGAGCAACCTCCTCCACGGCCTGCTCGGCACACAGCCCGACGAGGACGCCGTGGCGGCCATGGACTGCGCGCTGGTCCTGCACGCCGAGCACACCCTCAACGCCTCCACGTTCGCGGCACGGATCACGGCGGCGACGCTGTCGGACATCTACTCCGCCATCGTGTCCGCCATCGGGACCCTGCGCGGCCCCCTGCACGGGGGCGCCAACGAGAAGGTCGCCGAGCTACTCGACTCGATCGACTCGGTCGACGCGGTCGAGCAGGTCATCGACGACAAGCTCTCTCGCAAGGAGCGCATCATGGGCTTCGGTCACCGGGTCTACAAGACCGAGGATCCCCGCGGACCGCACCTGCGGGACTGGGCCGAGAAGCTCGCCACGACCGCAGGAAGAGAGGAGCTGTTCCTCAAGGCCAAGCGGGTCCAGGAGGTCGTGTTCGATCGCAAGGGTCTGTACATCAACGTCGATTTCTACTCGGCGCCGCTCTACACGGCGATGGGGATCCCGCGGGACCTGTTCACGCCGCTGTTCGCCGCCTCCCGGGCTGCCGGCTGGACCGCTCACGTGCTCGAGCAGCAGGGCAACAACCGCCTGATCCGTCCCACCTCCGAGTACATCGGCGAACGTCAGCAGAACTGGATGCCGCTCCCCCAGCGCGGCTGAGGCGGGACGCTCACGCTTCGCCGGCGAGGCAACCGCCGGGCGTAGGGGTGGTCGTTCGTCCGGTCACGGTCCGTGGTTCCCCGCCCTTCGTCGGGACGTGCGCCCGTACCAGGCGCCTAGCTCGCCGTACCGTCATTGACGAAGTTCGGGTCGAAGCGCGACCCGGCCGGCGGAAGACAGGAGACCCGACCATGGCTCATCCCCAGCACACCGAACGCGAGGTCTACGTGGACCGAGGCGGTCCGGGCATGGGCGCGATCATCGCCGTGTTGGTGGCGCTCCTCGTGATCGTGCTCCTCGGCTGGATGTTGTTCTTCAACGGCGACGGCGACACCGACGTCGTTCCTGGGGACACCGACGTGAACATCGAGGAGCAGGTCGATCCCGATGACGGTGGTGACACGATCATCGAACCGGGCAGCGACGAAGGTGACACCGTCATCGAGGGCGACACGACCCAGGACACCGGTGACACCACCGACACCACCGACACCAGCGACACCAGCGACACCAGCGACACCAGCGACACGACCGCTCCTCAGGACACCAGCACGACCGGGTGATCCCGCGGTCGCGACGGCCAGACCCGACGCCCCGCCTGGAGACAGGCGGGGCGTCGCACGTACCGACGCGGGTGAGAGGCGGGGACGGGAATCGAACCCGTGATAAGGGCTTTGCAGGCCCCTGCCTTACCACTTGGCTACCCCGCCGAGGCCGGGGCGAGGGTAGCGAGTCGGGCATGGGGCCTCGCTTCCACGACCTCGCATCCCGCTACACGTCGACGGTCAGCGCGCAACCGGCCGAGCACGGCGTCGGCGGTTACGGTGCGGCAACCGCGAAGCGTCGGAGACCGCCCCGTGACCTCACCTCGGAAACGTCCACGTCGTCCGCTGACCCGGCGCGAGTTCATCGCCCGCGCGGCGACGTTGTCCGCGGCCGCGTGGGCCGTGCCACTGACGGGGCGTGCGGGGCGGGAGGCGTGGGCGCAGACACGCGGGATGGTCTTCGACCCATCCGGTACGACGCTCGAGCGCACCATCACCACCGTGGGCGGCGACGGCCCCTACTTCCCGCTGACCTTCGGGCCCGGGTGGCCGATCGAGGTGCGGACCGAGCTCGCCGAGGCGAGGTCGGGGCGTGAGGACCGACGCGTCGCGTTGGCCGCGTTCCTGCACCTCACCGACTACCAGCTCGTCGACTGCCAGAGCCCGGCTCGCGTGGAGTTCTTCGACCGGACCGCGGATCAGCCCACCGACTTCAACCCGGTGAGCGCCGCCCAGCGACCACAGGAGGCGTTCGTCCCCCACGTCGTCGAGGCACTGATCCGCCGCGCGGGTGACGTCGTTCGGGGTCCGGTGACGGGGCGCCAGGTGTCGTTCGCCATCGCGACCGGCGACAACCTCGACAACATCCAGACCAACGAACTGCGCTGGTACATGACCCTGCACGATGGTGGCGAGTTCACGCCCAACAGCGGCTCGGCCGACGTCGTCGAGTCCGTGCAGACCTTCGCCGAGCCGGAGTTCTACGACCCCCACTACTACCACCCCGAGCCGATCGACGACCCGCGGGGCGACGTGTACAAGGACGTCTACGGCTTCCCCGACTTCCCCGGCGCCATCGACGCGATCCGCAACCCGATCCAGGCGGTCGGCCTGCCGATGCCCTGGTACACGGCGTACGGCAACCACGACGCGCTCGTGCAGGGCAACGTCGAGCCCAACCCGCTGTTCGAGTCGATCGCGATCGGGCCGCTCAAGGTGCTGGCGCCGGGCGGGGCGCCGGGCGACTTCTGGCGCGGCTTGCAGAACCAGGATCCCGGCGTCGTGACGCACGCGCTGGCCTCGGGTGTCGTCCGCCCCGTCGCCGCGGACTCCGAGCGGGCGTTCATCGATGCGCGTGCGTACATCCGCGCCCACCTCGACTCCCCCGCGACGCCCGGCCCGGTCGGGCACGGCTTCACCGAGGACAACCTCGACGCCGGAACGCTCTACTACATCTTCGAGGTCGTCCCGGGCATCCGCGGCATCACGCTGGACACGACCAGTCCGGCGACCTCGGAGGGATCGATCACGCCGGAACAGATGGCGTGGCTCGAGGCACGCCTCGTCGAGGTCCACTCGCGCTACTACGACGCTGGCGGCGCGGTCGCGACGACCGGCAACGACGACCAACTCGTCGTGATCTTCAGCCACCACCGCCCCGCGTCGATGCCGCTTCCGAGCTTCGACGCGTCGCAGCCGTTGGCGGGTGGGGCGGCCCTCGTCGAGCTCCTCCAGCGCTTCCCCAACGTGGTCCTGTGGGTGAACGGCCACAGCCACTTCAACCGCATCGTCGTGCACCCGCACGACGATCCCGTGCGGGGCTTCTGGGACATCACGACTTCGGCCCAGATCGATCCCCCGCAGCAGGCACGCATCCTCGAGGTCACCGACAACCGTGACGGGACGCTTTCGATCTTCACCACCATCATCGACCACGCCGGGCCGCCGCAGACGGCCGTCGGGCCCTACGACCTGCTGGGCCTGGCCGCGATCGGTCGTGAGCTGTCGTACAACGACTACCAGGGCAGCGCCGCCGGAGCGATCGGTGAGTCCACTGACCGCAACACCGAGCTGCTCGTCGTCGCCCCGTTCGCGCTGCCTGCGCCAGATGGTGGCTCGGGTGGCGACAGCGGTGGCGGGGCGCCGGCACCCCCGCCCGCCCCGCCGTTGCCGACGACCGGAGCGGGGCTGGGAGCGGCGGCGTTCGGGGCGGCGGTCGCGGGTGCGTTCGCATTGCGGGACCGAGGTCGCGAGCGAGGTTGAAGCGTTGAGTGCACGCAGACGTACTCAACTCTTCAACGTCGTCGTGGCGGTCGGGGGGCGGGGCGGCAGCGGTCAGCGGGTGAAGGTGGCGCGGCCGGCGTTCGGGGCGCGGTCGGAGGCGGCGGCGTTGAGCAGCGTCCGTTCCTGCGACCAGTCGATGAAGGCGTCGAACCCGCCGCTCGCCATGCCACCGATGGAGACCCACGGCACCTGGAAGACGAGGCGGTTGCCGCCGAGGCGGAACTGGCCCGGGTAGTCGATGAACCCATCAGGGGTGTGCAGGTAGGCGAACCAACCGTCCGAGCCACCGTCGGCGAACAGCTGGAAGTCGCTCTCCCCAGCGTTGGGGTCGCGGGAGATGTTGACGCCGACACCCATCACCTCGCCTTCGCTGAGTGTGGCGGGCAGGTCGGCGGCGACGTCGACGATCACCCGCGCCTCCTGGCCGTTGTCCTCGATCGTGACGGTGACGAGGTCGGAGTAGCCCGGACCCTCCAGCCCTTGGTCGCCACCGCGGTCGCTGGTCTGCCCGATCGCGCGGAAGGGTGTCGGGGCGGGCTCGGTCGGGTCACCGGGCTGGGTGGGCGGCGGGGCGTCGGGCGTCGTGGGTGGTGGCGCCTCGGTTGGCGGAGCGTCCGGAGGCGGCTCGGTCGGTTGCGTGGTTGGTTCGGTCGCCGTTGCCGGTGTCGTTGGGGCCTCGGTCGGCGCCTCGTCCGCGGCGAGCGGGGCGGGGCGTTCGGCGAGTTCGGTCTTGCGTTCCGTCACCGGCTCGTCAGGCGCCTGCGGGGCGGCGCAGCCGGAGAGGGCTAGCGCCAGGCTCGCGGCGACCGCGGTGGCCGCGAGGACGGAGTTGAGCGGAGGGGTCACGGGGCGCCCGAACGTAGCGGAGCCCGACCTCACGGCCGGGCTCCGTCGGAGTGGTTGAACTCTCAGTCGTCCTGGT
This sequence comes from Actinomycetota bacterium, assembly GCA_019347575.1. NCBI lineage: Bacteria > Bacillati > Actinomycetota > Actinomycetota bacterium. The sequence continues at coordinate 58,859 of JAHWKY010000015.1, forward strand.
TCGGGCCGGTGGAGTCGGTCTTGTCTTCCTTCGGCGGGGCCTTGTCCGACCGCATGTCGTGTGGCACCTCGATGAGGAACTCGCCGTCGCAGCTCCAGTCGCCGGAATCCGCGTTGAACTCGATGGTGTAGGTGCGCCCGTCACCACGCCCGCTGCGCTCCGACCGGAGCTCGTGCGTGGTCACGGCGGGATCACCGCTGTCGAAATCGAGCACAGGACGACTGTCATCCGTCGTGTTGCCTGCGCCGACCTCTTCCTCGCCGGGCTCAGGCTGCTGGGATGGTTCCTCGGTCGGCGGCGCTGGCATGAAGGCTTCGACGTACTCATCGTGATACGCGGAGGTACCGAGCATCACGTCGTCACCGTCGTCGTCGGTCGCCGTGACCGTGTAGTCGGAGTACTTGTGGTTCGGCGGCCACAGCAGGAGGTCGCCGTTGAGTTCGACCGTGCCGCCCTCAGGACAATCGGCGGGCACGGTGTCCTTCTCGGGGCTCTTGGCCCCTTGAGGATCGTTGCCGCCGTTCCCGGGGCCGGCGAGGCCGGGGGCCGCGATGAAGAGGGCGCCGACGAGGCCGGTCGCCATGAGGGCTGTGGTCGAGCGTCGCACTTGGGGTCACTCCTGCGCTGGGGTCGGTTTACCTCTAGCCGTGAGGGGCTAGTTACACAGGAGAGCGCCGGAGTCCTCTGTGCCGTTACGCCCGGTACGGTTCCGTGCGCCCCGTGCGCACCATGCCGGTTTCGCGCGCTTCGTTCTCACGAAACGCATCTATAGCGCTACACAGAGCTACCCTTCCAGGGCGAGGAGGGCACGTTTGCGCTCCGGGCCCCAGCGGTAACCAGCCAGCGCCCCGCTCGTCCGGAGCACCCGATGACACGGGATCAGCACCGCGATGGGGTTGGCGCCGATGGCCGACGCGACCGCGCGCACGGCCTCTGGGCGACCGACCGCACGAGCAACGTCACCGTACGTGGCGACCGATCCGGGCGGGATGCGCAGTAGCGCCTCCCAGACCTTGATCTGCAGGTTCGTCCCACGCACGACCAGACGCGGCGGGGATGACCGCAGTGAGCGCCCCAGCGCCCCGCGGATCCAGTCCGCCGCTTCCGCGGAAGCGTCCGGGTCCCAGACCACGCGTGCCTGGGGCCAGCTCTCCCGCACCGCCGCTTGCGCGGAAGCGCCGAGCACCTCGTCGCTGCCCGATTCCGCGGAAGTGCGGTCGACCCGGTCGAGGAAGCGCAGCGCCGCAACGCCCCGCTCGGTCACACCGACCCCGATGGGTCCGAGGGCGGTGGGGTGCACGCCGACCGCGATGGTGGCCCCTCCCCCGCCGCCCCGCGCCTCGCCGGGAGTCAGCCCATCGACGTCCACGATCAGGTCGTGCAGCCGCCCCGGCGATGACAGCCCCGCGTCCACGCTGGCGTCGAGCACGGTCCGGCGCAGCAGCAGCGCGCGGGCCTCGGTCGCGGCGAGGTGACGCAGGAACGTCCGAGGCGGCACCCCCGTCCAGCGTCGGAACACTCGCCGGAAGTGGCTCTCGCTGAGGTGCACGTGCGCCGAGAGGTCGGCCACGCTCAGGCCCCCCGGCTCCGAGCCGTTCCCGGTCTGGCCGCCGGGCGTCGGGCCATCGGTTTGCTCCTCACGGAGGAGTCGGTACCGCTCGCCCACCGCGTAGCGGATCGCCTCGGCGATGAGGTCGTGGTGGCGTGCGTCGATGGCCTGGGTCGTCGTCATGGGGCCAGCATCGCACGCGCCCCGACCCCGCACGACCCGGAACCGCGCACGTGACCCGCCCGGGCGCGCGCGGCAGCGGGTCAGGCCGGGTCGGAGGTCTCGTTCGGGGGTTCGGGGAGGCCGCCGTGCTGGCGCCAGGCCTTCCACAGCGAGCCGCCCACCAACGAGAACCACAGGAGCAGGCCACCCCAGCGCCACCGCGTCCACGGAGCGCGGCCCTCGGTGGGGTCGATGCGCTTGAAGCGACCGAGCTTGGTGACGCTGCGTGCGACGACGAGGTCCTTCGGGGATGGCGCCGGGGCGAGCGGGGGTGGCGAGCCCCACCCCGAGCGGGAGCTCACGTGGCGACCCACACGGACTTGACCTGCGTGTAGGCCTCGGCGGCGTGCTTGCCGAGCTCGCGCCCCATGCCGGACGCCTTGTAGCCACCGAAGCTGACCGCGTCGTCGAACTCGCCGTAGGTGTTGATCCACACCGTGCCCGCCTGGATGCGGGCGGCGACGCGGTGGGCGCGGCCGAGGTCGTTGGTCCAGATCGACGACGCCAACCCGAACGGGACCGAGTTCGCGACCGCGACCGCCTCGTCCTCGTCGTCGTAGGTCTGGATGGCCAGGATCGGGCCGAAGACCTCCTCCTGGGCGATGCGCATGTCGACCGCGACGCGGTCGAAAACGGTCGGCTGGAAGAAGTAGCCCACGTCGAGCTCGTCAGGGCGCGCCCCGCCGGCCACGAGTTCGGCACCCTCCGACCGACCCACATCGACGTACGAAGACACGCGGTCGAGGTGCTCGGCGGAGACGAGCGGTCCCATGCGTGTGTCCGCCGCCCAGCCGGGACCCACCTTGGTCCCTTCAGCGAACCCCGCCACCTTCGACACGACCTCGTCGTGGATGCGCTCGTGGACGACCAGCCGCGACCCGGCGGTGCAGACCTCGCCGGCGTTGTAGAAGATCGCGAACGCGGCGCGCTTGGCGACCGTGTCCACGTCGACGTCGTCGAAGACGATGAACGGCGACTTGCCGCCGAGCTCGAGCGTGACCTTGTGGAGGTGGTCCGCCGACACGCGCATGATCTGCTTGCCGACCTCGGTCGACCCGGTGAACGCGATCTTGTCGACGTCGGGGTTCGCGACGAGTGCCGCGCCAGCCTCCTCGCCGATGCCCTGGACGAGGTTGACGGCGCCCGCCGGAACCCCGCACTCGTGGAGCAGCCGGATGAGCCACACCGCCGATAGCGGCGTCTGTTCCGCGGGCTTGAGCACGACCGTGTTCCCGAACGCCAGCGCCGGGGCGATCTTCCACGCAGCCATGAGCAGTGGGAAGTTCCACGGGATGATCTGGCCACAGACGCCGACCGGCTCGCGCAGCGAGTAGACGAAGCGCCCCGGGTTCGAGGGGATGGTCTCGCCGTAGAGCTTGTCGACCCATCCAGCGAAGTAGCGGAAGCAGTTCGACGCGGACAGGATCTCAGCCTTGGCGTGACCCACCGGCTTGCCGTGGTCGAGCGTGTCGACCCAGGCCAGCGTGTCCGCCTTCTCGGCCAGCGTGTCGGACACCTTCTGCAGGATCCGCCCTCGCTTCGCAGGCGGCAGACCGCGCCACCGACCCTCGTCGTGCGCCCCGCGTGCCGCCGCGACGGCTGCGGCGACGTCCTCATCGCCGGCGCGCGGGATCTCGGCGAGGACGTCCTCCGTCGCGGGGTCGCGGGTCTCGAAGGTGGCCCCGGTAGATGCGGGGCGCTCCTCACCATCGATGATCAGCACCCCGGCGTTCTTGAGGAACTCCGCCACCTCATCGGGGATGTCACGGCCAGCTCGTACGTCGACGGTCACGTCGGGTCCTCCGCGGATGGGGTCGACCCGAGGGTAGACCGCACGACCGACCGAGCCGGGCGCCCGACCCGCACGACCGACCGCCCCATTCGACCGACCCGCACGACCGACCGCCCCGCACGACCGATCTCCGCCCTCTGCCTCGACGGCCGGTCCGCACGGCCACGCACGATCGCATGACGGGCTACCGTCGGCGCCGGAGGGAGCCGTTGAAGGTCAAGGCCGAGGTCGACGGCCGCACCATCTCCGTCGAGGGTGAGGACGTACTCGCCTGGGATGGCCACGGGGCGACGGGCAACGGTGCGGACACCGAGTTCGCACGCGCACGCGCCGCGGCGTACGTGCGCGCGAACCCGCGCCCCGACCCCGACGCCCAGGGCGGAGTGAACGTGCCGGCGCGCCAGCGGATGGCGCTGCTGCGGCGTCTCGCAGCCGGCCCCGCCAGCAAGCTCGAGCTCCTCCAGGCGATGCGCGCGGCCGCCGGCTACGTCGGCGGCGACGACTGGCGCAACCGCTACGACGAGCTGCGGGGACACGGCAAGCGGGGCGGCGGCCACCTCCCGCTGCCGATCGAGCACGACGAGCTCAGCGATACCTACCGGCTGGTGGAGAGCTTCGCCGCGCTGTCGGAGGTGCAGCGCCGCATGTTGGGCCACGCCAAGGCAGCCCTCGACGGCCTCGGGGCGGCGACGATCGTGCTGGACGGGTTGTTGCCTGACATCGCCCCGCCCGGACGGCCCGCGGTCGACCTCGACCACGTCCGTGGCGACGTGCTCACCACGCTCGATGCTGCGCTCGATCGGAACGGCGTCGTGGAGCTGTACCACGACGACGAGCGTCGCGGCACGGACGCCATCGTCACGGGGGTGCCGCGCGCCTACGTGACGGCTCCGCACGGATTGATGCTGTGGATCGTCCACGTCGACGAGAAGGGCGCGCGCGTCGGAGGTGGCACGGTCCCCGTCAGGGGCATCCAGCGCGTGGTGCTGCATCCCGAGATCCGGCCCCGACCGGAGATCCTGCGGGCTCCGACCGTCCCGCTGCGGATCCGGGTGGACCGCGGTGCGGCCCGTCTGTGCGATGAGCTCGAGGCGCTCGGTCTCGATGTCGAGCCTGGACCTGTCGGTGCGTCCGGACAGGTGGTGCTCGAAGGGGAGCTCAACGTCGATCTCGCGCACGAGGCGCTCGACACGCTGCTGGTCGCAGAAGGCCCCGTGACCGTCCTCACCCCACGCTGGCTCGCCGCCGGGATCGGGGCGCGTTCACTGCGCCGGTTCCTCGCTCACGTCGACCCCGACGCCCCCGGGCTACCAGCGGCGGCGGTCGATGGCGTGCGTGCCCTGCTCGCCGCGCTGGAGACCCGACCGCCCTTCGACGGTGACGCTGCACCCCCCGCAGGTTGGCTGCGTTCGTGACCTCGAGACCGGTCCGCGTCACGCCCCCTGCCCGCGCCTGATCCCTCTCACGTCTCCGAGGTGGGGTTCTGCAGGGCGGCCAGCAGGCGCCGGTACGCCTCGAGTCGGTCGCCCGGCACCGCATCCGGGGCCTCCGCCAGCGCGCAGCCCGGGTCACCGGCGTGGAGGCAGGCGTCGAGCTCGCAGTCGAGGTCACGCAGCTCGGGGAAGAGGTCCGCCAGCTCCTCGGGAGGCACCGCCGCCAGCCCGAACGAGCGCACTCCCGGTGTGTCCACCGCCCACGCACCAGGGACCCCGGGCACCCGCAGCGCCCGTACACGCGCGGTCGTGTGGCGACCACCGTACCGGCCGAGCTCGCCGACCTCGTGAAGCGCGTGCGGGACCAAACGGTTGAACAGCGACGACTTGCCGACCCCGGAGTGGCCCGTGAACGCGGTCCAGCGGTGCGCCAGCCGCTCCTGGAGGGCTTCCACACCTTCCCCCGTCAGCGCGCTCGTCCGCAGGACGGGGTAGCCCGCCCGCCCGTAGCGGTCCTCCACCGCCTCGACCTCGGACTCCACACCGGAGCCGACGAGGTCGATCTTGTTCACGCACACGGCAGCGTCGAGTCCCCCGGCCTCGGCCGCGACGAGCACCCGGTCGGCGAAACCGCGACCGGCATCGAGGTGGTCGGCGGCTATCACGACCACGACCTCGTCGACGTTCGCGACGATGACACGCTCCTCGTCGATGGTGTCGTCGGCGCTGCGAGCGAGCACCGTGTCACGGTCGAGGCGCTCGACGACGCGGGGCGTGTCGCTGACCCGCCGTGCGGGTTTGACGCGGACGCGGTCGCCTACGGCCACCTTCTCGCCCCGCATGGTCCCGCCGAAACGTGCCTGCACCTCGCGCTCGCCGAGCAGGACCGTCACCCGCCCCCGATCCACCATCGTGACGCGTCCGATCTCGAGGCGAGCGAGCTTCTCGCGAGCCGTCCGGCTGATCCGACGACGCGGCCCCCGGACGCCCCCGTCCTCGTCCCACTCCTCCTCGAGCGCGTCGATATCGATGCGGCTCAACGGTCCTCCGACCCGGTATCGCGTCCATCGTGCCATACCTTCCCTTGGCGACGGCGCCTCCGCGCCGTCGATGAGACGTGGCAAGCGGCCCGCCACCCAGAGCGCGGTCTCGGCGGCTCGGGACGCCGGGGACCCAATCGCTATCGTCTCCCGTCCACCCCCGTGGGAGCCATGATGGATCCAGCCGGCGCCGACCTCGCGGCGACCGCGATCGAGGCCGCTCTGTCTGCCGGTGCCACGTACGCGGATGCGCGGTTCACTCACGAACGAGGCCAGCACATCGGCGTTCGGGACGAGCACGTCGAGTCGGTCGATCACGACGAGAGCCGCGGCCTCGGCGTCCGCGCGCTGGTCGGGTCGTCGTGGGGGTTCGCCGCAGCGGCCGATCCCACCGAGGTGCAGGCCGGCGAGATCGGTGCCCGCGCGGCCGCAGTGGCGGCCGCCAGTGCACGGGTCCCGGGACCGCCTCTGCACCTAGCCGACGTCCAGGTCCACCAGGCGCACTACCAGACCCCGGTCGTCGAGGCCCCGTTCGACGTCAGCGTCACCGACAAGGCCGAGCTACTGATCGCCGCCACGGCCGCGATGCGAGCGGCTGCCGCGATCGAGGTCGCACGTGCCTCGGTGCGATCGTGGGACACCCGCGGTTGGTTCGTCTCGAGCCAGGGCCACCGCATCAGCCAGCACCTCGTCCGGACCGGCGGTGGCATGGACGCGATCACGGCCGACGAGGAGCAGAGCCAGCGGCGTAGCTACCCGCAGTCGTTCGGGCAGTACGAGGCCGGCGGGTTCGAGGTGATCCGGAGCTTCGACCTCGTCGCCAACGCGCCCCGATTGGCTGAGGAGGCTGAGGCGCTGCTCACGGCGCCGTTGTGTCCAAGTGGCGAGACCGACGTCATCCTCGAGGGCAGCCAACTCGCGCTCCAGATCCACGAGTCGGTCGGCCACGCCATCGAGCTCGACCGCATCCTCGGCTGGGAGGCCGCGTTCGCGGGCACGTCCTTCCTCGACCTCGACCAGCTCGGCAGCCTGCGCTACGGATCGCCGCTCATGAACATCGTGGCCGACTCCACCCTGCCCGGCGCGCTCGCGACCTACGGGTTCGACGACGAGGGGACGCCGGCACAGCGTGTGCGGATCGTCGACGAGGGGACGTGGGTCGGGGCGCTGACCGGCCGGGACAGCGCCCACCTGGCGGGAGTCGCACCGGGCGGCATGGTCCGTGCCGAGTCGTGGAACCGGCTGCCCATCGTGCGCATGACCAACGTCGGGCTGCTCCCCGGTGACAGCAGCCTCGAGGAGATCGTCGCGGACACCGACGACGGGATCCTGATGGCGACCAACCGCTCCTGGTCGATCGACGACCGGCGCCTCAACTTCCAGTTCGGCTGCGAGATCGGCTGGGAGATCAAGAACGGTCGCCGCGGACGCATGCTGCGCAACCCGACCTACACCGGCATCACCCCGACCTTCTGGGCCGGGCTCGACCGGTTGGCGGGCGAGCCCGAGTGGCGAGCGTGGGGCGTGCCCAACTGCGGAAAGGGCCAGCCGATGCAGACCATGTGGACCGGCCACATGGCCTCGCCGGCGCGCTTCCACAACGTGCGTGTGGGGGTGGGCGCGTGAGTTCGGAGGAGCCCGACCTCGAGGCGATCGCGGCGCAGGTGCTCGACCTCGCCGCCGGGGTCGATGCCGAGGTGAGGGTCAGCCGCCGCATCCACGGCCTGACCCGGTTCGCCAACTCGTTCATCCACCAGCACGTCTCCGAGGACACGACCACGGTCGACCTGCGTATCGCCGCGGAGGGGCGCGTCGCCTCCAGTTCCATCACCGGTGCGCTCAGGTCAGATGATCTCACCGCCTTCGTCGAACGGACCATCGCCACCGCCGGGCTCGTCCCGGTCGACCCGGACTGGCCCGGTCTGGGCGGCCCGGTCGACGAGCCGACCGCCTCGCCTTCACCCGAACCCGAGATCGACCCCGACGCCCGCGCCCAGGTCGTAGCGGAGTTCGTCGACGCCGGTGCCGACGGGACCAACGCGGCGGGCTACGTGGACACCGACCACGTGCGCGGCGTGTACCTCAACAGCCACGGGCGGCGCGCATCCGGCGCGTACCGCCGGGCGACCGCCGACGGCATCCACCGCACCGACACGTCTGCGGGCTACGCCCACGCCACGACGCGGAGCGTCGCCGACCTCGACGGCGCGGAGCTGGGCGCCCGCGCGGCGGACACCGCCGCACGCGGACGTGACCCCGGTGCGATCGAGCCGGGTGCCTACGAGGTGGTGCTCGCCCCGGAGTGCGTCGCCGAGATGGTGAGCTTCCTGATCTACGACGGCTTCAACGCCAAGGCGTACCTCGAGGGGCAGTCGTTCGTGCGGCTCGGCGAGCAGCAGTTCGACCCGCTGATCGATCTCGTCGACGACGCCACCGATGCGCGTGCGGTCGGTCTGCAGTTCGACGCCGACGGGACCCCCAAGCGCCGGCTCCACCTCGTCCGCGATGGCGTCACCGAGGCCCTGACCCACGATCGACGTACGGCGAACCGGGCAGGAGCCGCGTCCACCGGGCACGCACTGCCGGGCGGGGCGATGTGGGGCGCGTTGGCGACCGACGTCTTCGTCCGCCCCGGCGACCGATCCGTGCAGGACCTCATCGCGGACGTCGACGACGGCCTGTACGTGACGACGTTCAACTACGTGAGGGAGCTGGATCCCAAGACGCAGGTCATCACCGGTCTGACACGCAACGGCGTCTTGCGGATCCGAGGGGGCGAGCTCGGGGCTGCGGTCCGTGACCTGCGGTTCACCCAGTCATCGGTGGTGGCGCTGGCACCCGGCAACGTGCTCGGGGTCGCCGACGACGCGCGTTTCGCCGCCTCCGAGTTCGGCGAGGCGATCGTGCACACGCCGAGCGTGCGACTCGCCCGGTTCACCTTCACGGGCGGCGAAGCGGGCTGAAGGGAGGCTGCACGTGGACGAGATCGACGTCATCATCGACGGCACACGACTGACGGCTGCGCAGGTCGTGGCGGTCGCGGACCGACGCGCCACGGTCCGGCTGGCCGACGATCTCGACGCGCGCCTCGCTCCGGCGCGTGCCGTGGTCGACGACGCGCTGGCCGCGGAACGGATCGTCTACGGGGTCACGACGGGGTTCGGGGCGCTCGCCTCGACCCGCATCTCTCGCGCCGAGGCGGAGGCGCTGCAGGTGTCGCTGCTGCGCAGTCACGCAGCAGGTGTCGGCGACCCGCTGCCTCCCCGGATCGTCCGGGCCATGCTGCTGCTCCGCGCCCGCACCCTGTCGCAGGGCCACTCTGGCGTCCGCCCCGAGGTCGTCCGTCTGCTGACGGCGCTGCTCGCTCGCGACCTGCTCCCGGTGGTGCCTGAGCAGGGTTCCGTCGGGGCGTCGGGGGATCTGCAGCCGTTCGCTCACCTCGCGCTGCCGCTGATCGGCGAGGGCTCCGTGATGGACGGGGGGGAGCTTCGAGCCGCGGCCGACGCGCTCGCCGACCACGGACTCGAGCCGCTGCGGCTGCACGCCAAGGAGGGGTTGAGCCTGCTCAACGGCACCGAGGGGATGCTCGCCCTCGGCGTCCTGGCCGCCCACCGCATCCGGCGCCTCGCCGTGGCAGCCGATATCGCCGTGGCGCTGTCGATCGAGGCGCTCATGGGCTCGGTGCGGCCGTTCGATCCGAGGGTGCACGACCTCCGCCCGCACCCGGGCCAGTCCGACGTGGCCGCGAACGTGCGGCGGCTCCTCGACGGCTCCCCGATCGTCGCGTCACACCACCACGACTTCGAGCATGCCGTCCAGGATGCCTACAGCCTCCGCTGCGCCCCGCAGGTCCACGGCTCGGTGCGAGATGTGATCGCGTACGGCGATGCCGTGTTCGAGCGCGAACTCGGCGCCGTGGTCGACAACCCCATCGTCTTCCCCGACCGGGGCGAGGTGATCTCGGCCGGCAACTTCCACGGCCAGCCCCTGGCGTTCGCGCTCGACTTCCTGACGATCGCCGCGACCGAGCTCGGCTCGATCAGCGAGCGCCGCACCGATCGCGTGCTCGATCCCGAGCGGTCGAACGGGCTGCCGCCGTTCCTCGCCGCCCGTCCCGGCGTGAACAGCGGCTACATGCTGACTCAGTACACGGCGGCAGCGTTGGTCGCCGAGAACCGCGTCCTGTCCCACCCCGCCAGTGTCGAGAGCATCCCGACCTCGGGGAGCCAGGAGGACCACGTCTCGATGGGTTGGGGAGCCGCCCGCAAGCTGCGGACCGTGCTGGACAACACCGCCCGCGTGCTCGCGGTCGAGCTGTTGTGCGCCGCAGAGGGGCTGCGCTACCGCGAGCCGGGCTCCGCAACGGGTACCAACGCGGCGCTGACGGCGATCCGTTCCGTCGTCGAGCCCCTGACCGACGATCGCGTCATCAGCGATGACATCGAGAACATCGCGAGGCTGATCGATGACGGAGCGCTCGAGGCCGCCGTCGGCGCAGCGGTCGGTGCGCTGCGCTGACCTGCGTGAGCGGTTCGGGGCGACGCCGAGGTCCGCGTGGCTTCGCGCTCGTGGCGACGCAGGCGGTCAGCACCACGTACCCCAGTCGGTGCCCGCCGCGACGAAGCTGTGGCTGCCGAACTCGACGACCACCGGTGTCCGGCCTCGCCCGCTATCGACCGTCACGCGGTCGCCGGGCTGGATCGTCCCGGTCGGACCACACCGGTCGTTGACCTCGCCCGCGAAGATGAGGGTCTCCTCGCCGCGCTCGATCGTGATCATCCAGTTGCCGTCCCCGTCCGCCTCGTACCCGCCGGGTCGGGTCGCCACGTACGTGCAGGGCGTGTCGCCCACCTCGACGCGGCAACCCTCGTGCTGCGCTGGCGTGGTGCGGGGCGACGGGGTCGTCGGACTCGCGTCCGCACCCGGCCGGACCGGGGCGATCAGCGGTGGCGCCGGATCGGGCGACGGGACGCGCGTGCTGACCCTCGGGGTCGCGGTCCGTTCCAGGCTCGGTGACGGCTCGCTGGGGCTCTCGACCGCGCCCCCGCTCCCGGGCCCAGATCCCGGTACCAGCCTGGTCGACTCTTCGATCACGGGCGTCTCCGGAACGCCGCCGACCACCGCAGGACGCGTCGGGAGGGACGACGCAGCTGCGAGAACGGCGATGGTCAACGCTGCAACCCCGAGCGTCGTGCCGATGCTCGCGGTGCGTCGCCACCGCCGGCGAGCACCGGCTCGCTGCGCGATCCGCCCCAGGTCGAGGGGCTCGGTGGGCTGGGCCGCGTACCGTTCGAGGATGTCGCGCACGTCGTTCATCGCTCCTCCCCTGGTAGCTGCACGACCCCGAACCGGTGGCGGAGCGCCGCGATGGCTCGCGTCGAGTGGCTCTTCACCGTTCCCTCCGGAAGATCCAGCAGGGCTGCGGTCTCGACCACCGAGTGGCCCAGGTAGTAGCGCAGGATCAGCACCTCCCGCTGCCGCGGTGTGAGCGATGCCAGGGCCGCCGCGACCGCCAGGTTGTCGGCCACGTCAGCATCACGCGCCACGTCGGTCGCGGGGTCGTGGCTGCGACGGTTCGCGCGGCCTTCGGCGGTGCGACGCCGCAGGTGGGAACGGGCGAGGTTGAGGGCCACCCGGTGACACCAGCCTCCCGGGGACTGCAGCCGCGACACCCGCGGCCAGCGATCCCACACCCGAACCAGCGTCTCCTGCGCGAGATCCTCGGCGACGTGCCGGTCACCGCAGTACAGGTGCAGGGCCGCCACCAGCCGCGGGTACTCGCGCGTACAGAACGCCTCGAGATCGGCCGTGACCGGCTCAGCCCGCCTCCACCGCACCGCCACGGTCTGCTCCCCACCGACCATGCTGCCTCCACTGCCGTCTCCTATCACACGCACGAGTCGGCCGTCCGGATGCACCGGACTGGGAGCAGCCGCACAGGACGCTCGGCTAGCGTGGGCGTGCACACACCGGAGGGCTCGCCGTGTCCCGCCCGAACGACTGGAGCCGCGCGCTCGTCACCGGCGCGTCGGCAGGGATCGGCCGCTCGTTCGCCAAGCACCTCGCCGCCGAGGGCAGCGACCTCGTCGTCGTGGCGCGCACGGAGCCCCAGCTGAAGGACCTGGCGACCGAGCTGGAGGATCGTCACGGCGTGTCCGTCGAGGTCCTCGCAGCCGACCTCACCGTCGAGGACGAGCTCGCGCGCGTGGAGCTGCGACTACGCGACCAGGACCGTCCCGTCGACCTGCTGATCAACAACGCGGGGTTCGGGACCCACGGTCGCTTCCACGAGCTGGACGTCGAGACCGAGGAGTCACAGATCCGGCTCAACGTCATCGCCCTGGTCCGTCTGACCCACGCCGCGTTGGCAGCGATGGTGGCGCGGGGACGCGGGGGGGTCGTCAACGTCGCCTCGCTCGGGGCGTTCCAGCCCGATCCGTTCTTCGCGACGTACGGGGCGACCAAGAGCTTCGTTCTCAGCTTCACCGAGGCCGTCGCCAACGAGTTGCGTACGAGCCCCGTGACGGTGTCGTGCGTGGCTCCCGGCTTGACGCGCACCGAGTTCCAGGACCGCGCCGAGGTCGAGACCGGTGGGGTACCCGGCACCCTGTGGCAGTCACCCGAGGATGTGGTGACGGCGGCCCTCAACGGTGTCGCTTCCGGTCGGACCGTCATCGTCCCCGGCGGACTCAACCGCGTCACCGCCGCGGTGAGTCGCGTCACCCCCACGGCCATCACCCGTCGCATCGCCGCTGGACTCGTGAAGCGGCGCACCTGATGCGTCGCTCCCCGCCCGAGATCTCCCGCGCCAGCTCCGCCTCGCCGTACGAGGAGAGCTACGGCTTCAGCCGAGCGCTCCGGGTGGGCCAGGTCGTGCACGTCGGCGGCACCGGGCCGGTGTGGCCGGACGCCTCGTGCGATCCCGCCGTGGGGGTGCAGACGCGACGCTGCTTCGAGATCATCGCCGACGCGCTGGGCCAGGTCGGCGCGGGGATCACCGACGTCGTCCGCACGCGGATGTACCTCACCGACGCGGGTGATGCCGACGAGGTCGGCGCTATCCACGGCGAGCTGTTCAAGGGGGTCCAGCCGGCTGCGACGATGATCGTCGTCGCCGGGCTACTCGATCCGCGCTGGCGCATCGAGATCGAGGCGGACGCCCAGGTCCGAAGGTGACCATCGAGGATCCTCTCTGGCCCCGGGCAGGCCAGTGGCTCCAGTCCGACCCCGTTGGTGACGTGGGGCTGGCGGTCGTCGGGCTGCCGACGTCGTCCGGTTCCCTCAGTCCGTCGGAGGCGTGGCGGACGCCTGCGGCGGTGAGGGAGGCGCTGCACCGGCTGGCGTCGTTCGATGGCGAGTCCGGTACCGACCTGCGCGAGCTGGCGGCAGCGGACGTCGGCGACCTGCCGCTGACCGGACTCGACCCTGCCGAGGCCGTCGCGGCCATCGAGCACGCCGTGCGTGCTCTCCCGGTGGGTCCCGTCTACGCCTACCTGGGCGGCGACAACCTCGTCACGCACCCGCTCGTCAAGGGCAACAACCAGACGCCGCTGGAGCGGATGGGACTGCTGACCTTCGACGCGCACCACGACGTCCGCGAGCGCGCCGACGGTCAGCCGAGCAACGGCAGTCCCGTCCGGATGCTGATACAGGACGGGCTTGCGGGTGACCACGTCGCGCAGATCGGGATCCACACCTTCGCGAACTCGCGCGAGTACCGCGACTGGTGCGACGAGCGCGGCATCCGCGTCGTGACGATGGCGGAGGTCGAGGACGCCGGGATCGAGGCGGTCGTCGGCCCTGCGCTCGAGGAGCTCGCATCGCGGTGCGACGCCATCCACGTCGACGTCGATATCGACGTGCTGGACCGCGCCTTCGCCCCGGCGTGCCCGGGGTCACGCCCGGGTGGGATGACGCCCCGCCAGCTCTTCGACGGGGTGCGGCGGTGCGGGGCGCACCCTGCGGTGGTGTCCGCGGACTTCGTCGAGGTGGACGTGACGCATGACGTCGCGGACACCACGGTCCTGGCCACCGCCACGGCGCTACTGTCGTTCGCGGTGGGCATCAGCCAGCGCGCGCGAACTTGAATACTTGGGTGCGCGTGGGTGCCCCCAGGTATGCAAGTTCGATCGGAGGAGGCAACACGGTGAGCGAGCCCCGCCCCGTCCGTGCGGCGCGCGGTAGCGAGCTGCGCTGCCGCGGGTGGCTGGCAGAGGCGGCGCTGCGCTGCCTCGAGAACAACCTCGATCCGGAGGTCGCGGAGGCGCCGGACGAGCTCGTCGTCTACGGCGGACGGGGCCGGGCGGCGCGGTCCTGGGAGGCGTTCGACGCGATCGTAGCCACGCTCACCGACCTCGCGGAGGACGAGACGATGCTGGTGCAGTCGGGTAAGCCCGTCGGCGTGTTCACCACCCACCCGATGGCGCCCCGTGTGCTGATCGCCAACTCCCTGCTCGTGCCGGACTGGGCCACCTGGGAGGACTTCTGGGCGCTGGATGCACAGGGTCTGACGATGTACGGGCAGATGACGGCTGGCTCGTGGATCTACATCGGGACGCAGGGGATCCTGCAGGGCACCTACCAGACCTTCGCCGCCATCGCCGAGCAGCGGTTCGGTGGGACCCTCCGCGGGACGCTCACGCTGACCGCTGGTCTCGGGGGGATGGGCGGGGCGCAGCCGCTCGCGATCACGATGAACGATGGTGTGGCTCTGTGCGTCGAGGTCGACGCGGCCCGGATGGCCCGGCGGATCGAGACCGGCTACCTCGACTTCGCGGCGGAGGATCTCGACTCCGCGGTGCGGCTCGCGGAGGAGGCCAGGGAGCAGGGACGGGCGTTCTCGGTGGGCGTGGTGGGCAACGCGGCCGACGTCTTCCCCGAGCTGCTCGCGCGCGACGTCGAGATCGACATCGTGACCGACCAGACGTCGGCCCACGATCCGCTCCACGGCTACGTGCCGCGGGGACTGTCGCTCGAGGACGCCGCGGCCATGCGCTCCGACGACCCCCAGGGCTACGTCAAGCGGGCGCGCGAGTCTATGGCGACCCACTGCGAGGCCATGGTCGGCTTCCAGCGGGGCGGGGCGGAGGTGTTCGACTACGGCAACAACCTGCGGGGCGAGGCGCAGGCGGGTGGGTTCGGCGATGCGTTCGCCTACCCCGGGTTCGTTCCCGCCTACCTCCGCGAGCTGTTCTGCGAGGGGATGGGCCCGTTCCGTTGGGTGGCGCTGTCGGGCGACGAGGCCGACATCGCCGCGACCGATCACGCGATCGCCGAGCTGTTCCCTGAGGATCGCGCACTGCAGCGGTGGCTCGAGCTCGCGGCGGAGCGGGTGTCGTTCCAGGGGCTGCCGTCACGCATCTGCTGGCTCGGCTACGGCGACCGGCACCGCGCGGGGCTCGCCTTCAACGAGCTGGTCGCCGTGGGCGAGGTCAGCGCCCCGATCGTCATCGGCCGCGACCACCTCGACTCGGGCTCGGTCGCCTCGCCGTACCGCGAGACCGAGGCGATGGCCGACGGCTCCGACGCCATCGCCGACTGGCCCGTGCTGAACGCCCTGCTGAACGTGGCCTCGGGTGCCGCGTGGGTGGCGGTGCACCATGGCGGTGGGGTCGGGATGGGCAAATCCATCCACGCCGGGGCGCAGGTCGTCGCGGACGGCACCGACGACGGGGCGCGGCGGCTCAAGCGGGTCCTGACCAACGACCCCGGCACCGGCGTGATGCGTCACGCCGACGCGGGCTACGACCGGGCACGCGAGGTCGCGCGCGAGCGAGGCGTGCGCATCCCGATGCTGGGCGAGTAGGGCGACGTGGACCTGCTGATCACCGGCATCGGGGAGCTCGTCACGAACGCCCCGGGGTCGGCCGACCTCGTCGGTGCGGTCGCGGACGCGGCGGTCGCGGTGCGAGCGGGTCAGGTGGTGTTCGCCGGTCCCGTCGCGTCGCTGCCCGACGAGCTGCGAGAACTCGAGACCATCGATGTCGGAGGTCGCGCGGTGTTGCCCGGGTTCGTCGACGCGCACACCCACGTCGTGTTCGCCGGCGACCGCGCGGACGAGTTCGCGCGGAGGCTGCGGGGCGAGACCTACCAGGAGGTGCTCGCCTCCGGGGGAGGCATCCTCTCCACGGTCCGGGCGACGCGGGCAGCGGACGAGGAGTCGCTGATCGTCGCGGCGGCGGCGAGGCTCGACCGGATGCTGCGCCACGGTACGACGACCGCCGAGGCCAAGTCCGGTTACGGCCTCGACGTCGAGACCGAGCGCCGGTGCCTCGCGGTGATCCACGCCCTCGGCGAGCACCATCCCGTCGACCTCGTGCCGACGTTCCTCGGGGCGCACGCCGTGCCCTCGGACCACGGATCCGACCGCGACGGCTACGTGCGCTTCGTCGTCGAGGAGGCGCTGCCGGCCTGCGCCCCGCTCGCCGCGTTCTGCGACGTCTTCTGCGACGAGGGCGCGTTCACCGTGGACGAGTCGCGGCGCGTGTTGCAGGCAGGCGCTGCGGCCGGGCTCGGTCTGCGCATCCACGCGGACGAGCTGGCTCACTCGGGCGGGGCACGGCTGGCCGCCGAGGTCGGGGCGGCGTCAGCCGATCACCTCGCGTGGGTCGATGAGGCGGATGCCCAGGCGCTCGCGCAGTCGGGAACGGCGGCGGTGCTGCTGCCCGCGACGACGTTCTCGCTGCGGACGCGGCACTACGCACCGGGGCGGATGCTGTGGGACGCCGGCGTCACGGTCGCGCTGGGCACCGACTGCAACCCGGGCACGAGCTACACCGAGTCGATGCCGTTCGTGGTGGCCCTCGCGTGTCTCGAGCTCGGCCTGACCCCCGAGGAAGCCGTGTGGGCCGCGACGGCTGGGAGCGCGGACAGCCTCGGCCTGAACGACCGCGGCAGGCTGGTCGAGGGCGCGGCCGGGGACCTGATCGTCCTCGACGCCCCGAGCTACCGCCACCTGCCCTACCGCCCCGGCGTCGACCTCGTGCAGACCGTGGTCAAGGCGGGGCGCCCCGTCTGGACCGCCACCTGACCGCAGGCCCCCTGACCGCGGACGACCTCCGCGAAGATGTGTCATCGACGCGACTGCCGCACCAACCACACATCGTTGAGCCTGCGGCCGGGCCCGTGGTCAGGCGGGGCGGCGGCGCCGGAGGCCGATGGCGCCGAGGACCGGCAGAAGACCCAGCAGCGGGAGCGCGCCGGGAGCGGAACCCTCGTCCGGGGCGTCGACGCCGATACCCGGGGCGTCGTACTTCATCGCGTTCTCGAGGATGTACAGCCCGGTGTAGGTCAACGAGTAGTCCTTGAGGCCGTAGCGGTGGTCCTGCTCCTCGGTCGCCATGTGCAGCCCGCCACCGAGGATGCGGATCACGCCGTCGCCCACGGGGACCTCACCGACCGACGTCCGGCTGCCATCGTCCGAGTTGCCCGAGCCGGGACCGGTCGTGCCGACGACGGTGCCGCCGGCACCCTCCCACGCGGAGGTGGTGACGGTCGTCATGGGTGACGCGTTGTTGCCGATCCCGTAACCGATGAGGGTGAACTCGGCGAGCTGACGAGCGTTGGGGCGCAGGCCGGCCAGCAAGGGATGGCTGAAGTCGGTGAAGTTGGCGTAGGGCTGGTACACGTTGATGTCATCGATCGCGCTGGTCTCGACCACGCCGAGATCATCGAGCAGGTGCAGCGCACGGTCGGTGAGTATCAGGTTGCCTCCCGCTTCCACCCAGCTCTTGAGGTTGGCGACGTACGTCTCGACGTCGTAGGCGCGGCCCTCGGGATCCTCGGGCGTGACGATGTCGGCGATCACCAACGAGTCGTAGGCGTCCAGCGCGGCGGCGTCAGCGGCGACATCAGCGGGCAGGACCGGGTCGAGCCCTCCCGCGACGTGGTTGGACGTGTCCTCGAAGAACCGCATCGGGGTGGCGTCGTAGGGCACCTGCTCGACCGGCTCGCCGTTCCGACCGATGCCATCCGCTGCAGGTCCCGGCAAGGTTCCGACGCCGTCCTCGTCGGTGTCGGTGACGGTGTCGGGGTTGAACAGGTAGCCGGCCTTCCCGCCCGTGTCGATCTCGAACGTGGCGAACTCGTCGTCCTGGTACAGGGCGTACGCCATCGCGGTCTTGATGATCGCGCGCGTCGCGTTGATGTAGTTCTCCTGCAGCAGCACGCTCCAGGGACGGCCGTAGGCGCGGAAGTCGCTGTGGTTGAGCGCGATCTCGTAGTCCATCCCGGTGACACCGAGCTCGTTGGCCATGTAGTCGCCGATGAAGCCCGTGTCGGTGTACCCGAGGGTGTCCCAGACCGTGCCCCATCGGGCGGGCTTGGTCATGATCGTGTTGCGCGGCGCCCCGCTGTCCTCGAGGCCCTCGCCCGAGTCGCCTCCGGTGTTCTCCTCGATGACGTCGATGACCCCGAGGAACAACGTGTCGTCCATGACCGACTTGGTGCGCTCCGCGATGGCCATGAGCTGACGGTGCTTGATCGAGTCGAACTGACCAGCGGGGTACATGATGTCCGCCCAGGCCCGGGACTGACCCTCGCCGTGAACGTCCGCCCCGTACGCCATGAGCCCGTCGATGCCCTGGTCCGCCACCTCGTGCATGTGACGGTGGCCGTAGAGCATCTCGGCCTCTTCGAGCGGATTGCGGCTGGAGTTGATGCGGCCGACCGTCGGCATCTGACGGTTGAGGTCCGTGCCGCGGTAGTTGCCCCTGGAGTACAGCGGGAGGCGGTCGACGTTGGTGCCGCTGCCGTCGCCGGTCAGCGTGTTCGTGGTCTCGCCGGTGACCCAGCCGTCGATGTTGTAGGCGACGAAGTAGACCGCTTCCTGTGCGAGCACGTCCGCGACCTCGTGCTCGTGGATCTGCGGCTCGACACCGGTCGTGGATTCGTACCCCTCGACGCCATCGGCGATCTTGCCGCCGTCCTCGGCCGCGATGGCGAGATCCTCGACCGTTCGCAGGCCACCCTCGATGCCGCCCTTCTCGTCGCCGTGGACCGACAGCGAGAACAGCAGCGTCTGCTTGCCTTCGTCCGGGATCTCGTGGTCGGTCAGCTTGATGACCCAGATGTCGAAGCCGTCCCCGGTGTCGCTCTCCCAGTAGGAGATCTGGCGGTCGGGGCCCGCACTGACGGCGTCGTCGGTGCCGTAGTGATCGCGCAGCGTGTAGACACTGACCCACTGCGGGTACATCGCCGCCAGTGCTTCGATGCCGTGCTGGAACTCCCGGAAGTCCGTGCCGGGCTGTGGCAGGTACTGCACGTAGTCGGCCGTCGCGTGCGACTCGGGGAACACGCGCCCACCGCAGGCGGCCAGTGGGGGTCCTCCACCGTGGCCATCGGTGCAGACCGGCGTCGCCAGTCCGGGTGCGGCCGTCACGAACAGCGAAGCGGCCGCGATCAGGGTGGTGGCGAACAGGCGCAGCGATCGGTGCACGGCGAGTATCCCCTCGTGAGTCGGCGTCCTTCCCGCCGAGAGCTTCGACGCCCCGCCCCGCGTTTCCTCCCAGTGGGTGCAGATCGACCCGCCTTACGGGTCCAGATGCACACGCTGCCCCGCGACCCCCGCCAGTGGGTGCAGATCGACCCGCCTACCGGGTCCAGATGCACACGCTGCCCCGCGACCCCCGCCAGTGGGTGCAGATCGACCCGCCTACCGGGTCCAGATGCACACGCTGCGATCAGTCGGGCGGGGTGACGACGATCAGGACCTCGTCCGCGTCGACCTGGTCGCCGGCGGCGACGTGGACCTGCTCGACGGTCCCGGCGTGCGGGGCGGTGATCCGATGCTCCATCTTCATCGCCTCGACCACGCACAGAAGATCACCTTCTGCGACCTCGTCCCCCTCCTCGACCGCGACCGAGACGATCGCGCCGGGCATCGGGGCGAGCGTGGCGCCGGGGATGTCGGCGGGACGGTGCTCGGGGTAGCGCGGCTCCGCCAGGAGGCTCACCTGTCCGGTGGGCAGCAGCACGTGCCGCTCGCGCCCCGATGCGCTCACGCGTACGACGATCCTCACACCGTCCAGCTCCACGACGATCGCGCCGGCTGTCTCCTCCAACCCGAGAACCGCTGCGGGGCGGGGATCGCCCCCGTCCACGCGCACCGACCACTCGCCGCCCCGCCGGCCCTCGTACGCGATCTCGACCTCGTGGCCACCGGCGAGGTACCGGGCATGGTCGGCGCCGAGCGGGTGGCTCTCGAACCCCGCCGGGATCCCGCTCAGGACATCCCAGGGCCGGGCAGCCAGCTCCGCGAGCGTCGCCACGATGGCGGCGGTCTCGACCGCCGAGGGGTCCGGAGGGAACGTCCGCGCCGCCTGATCGGGGTAGTGCTCGTCGAGGAAGTGCGTCGTGGTCTCGCCGGCCATGAAGGCCTCGTGGCGCAGGACGTGCACCAGCAGGTCGCGGTTGGTGCGGACGCCGTCGATGAGCGTGCCCTCGAGCTCCCGTGCCAGCAGCGCCACGGCCTGTGCTCGCGTGAGGCCACGGGCGATGACCTTGGCGATCATGGGGTCGTAGTGGGTCGAGATGTCGTCGCCGGTCTCGACACCGCTGTCCCAACGCACACCCGGCTCATCCGGCCTGGGCACCGACGCCGGGGCGGGTCGAGCGAGCGAGCGTAGCGTCCCGGTGGCGGGGAGGTAGTCGTTGGCTGGGTCCTCGGCGTACAGACGTGCTTCGAGGGCGTGGCCGACCTGCTCGACGTCCGCCTGCTCGAACGGCAGCCGCTCCCCCGCCGCCACCGCGAGCTGCAGCGCCACGAGGTCCACCGGCGCCCCGCCGACTCGGACCACCGCTTCGGTGACGGGATGCTCGACCTGGAGGCGGGTGTTGATCTCGAGGAAGTTGAACTCGCCGTCGGCGTAGACGAACTCGACCGTGCCGGCGTTGCTGTACGACAGCGCGCGGCCCGCGTCGACGGCAGCGGTGGTGACCGCCGACCGTTCCGCTGGCGACAGGGTCGGGGCGGGCGATTCCTCGATGACCTTCTGGTGGCGGCGCTGGATCGAGCACTCACGCTCGAAGAGGTGGACGAGGCCGCCGTGTTCGTCGCCGAGGATCTGCACCTCGATGTGGCGGGGCGCCTCGATGTAGCGCTCGAGGAACACGCGCTCGTCGCCGAACGCCCCGGCCGCCTCTCGCTGCGCGGCCGCGACCGCCTCGGGCAGCTCGGGCGCGGAGCGGACCACCCGCATGCCCTTGCCCCCGCCCCCGGCCGCGGCCTTGACGAGGATCGGGAACCCGACCTCGTCCGCCGCGGCATCGACATCCACCTCGGCCGAGACCGCGATGCTCGCCAGCGTCGGCACGCCGGCGCCCCGCATCAGCTCCTTCGCCGCCAGCTTGTCCCCCATCTGGGCGATGACCTCCGGCCGCGGACCGACCCAGGTGAGCCCGGCCTCGATGACAGCAGCAGCGAAGTCGGCGTTCTCCGCGAGGAACCCGTAGCCGGGGTGGACCGCATCCGTCCCGGTCCTGCGGGCCGCATCCAGCAACGACTCCACGCGGAGGTAGGTGTCGCGGGGCGCGGTACCCGGAAGGCGCACGGCGACCTCGCACGACCGCACGTGCAGCGCCCCGGCGTCAGCATCGCTGAACACCGCCACCGGCACGATGCCGAGCACACGGCACGTGCCAGCGATGCGGACCGCGATCTCGCCGCGGTTCGCGATCAGCAGACGGGCGATGGTCACGGTCACATCCGGAACACGCCGTAGCCGCCTCGCGTGCCACGGACCTCGTCGGTGTGGATCGCCGAGAGCGCCATCCCGAGCACATGTCGGGTGTCACGGGGATCGATGACGCCGTCGTCCCAGATCTGGCCCGAGGCGAACAGCGCGTTGGACTCGGACTCGATCTGCTCCTCCACCATCGTGCGCACGGCGGCGTCCTGCTCGTCGGAGAACTCCTCGCCCCGGTTCTCGGCGGCGGCGCGGGCCACGATGGACAGCACGCCCGCGAGCTGCTGCGGGCCCATGACCGCGATGTGGTGGTTGGGCCAGGTGAAGAGGAACCTCGGGTCGTACGCGCGCCCCGCCATGCCGTAGTTGCCGGCCCCGTAGCTGGCCCCCATCATCAGCGTGACGTGCGGCACCTCGGAGTTGGTGACCGCGTTGATGAGCTTGGCGCCGTCCTTGATGATGCCGCCCTGCTCGTACTTGGTCCCGACCATGAACCCCGTGATGTTCTGGCAGAACAGGATGGGCACGTCGATCTGGTTGCACAGCTGGATGAACTGCGCTCCCTTCTCGGACTCCTCACTGAACAGCACGCCTTTGTTCGCCAGCACCCCGATCGGGAACCCGTGGATGCTCCCCCAGCCGGTCACGAGGTTGGTGCCGTAGCTGGGTTTGAACTCCTCGAAGCGGCTGCCGTCGAGGACCCGTGCGAGCACCTCGCGTGCGTCGAACGGCTCGCGGAGGTCGACGCTGGCGATGCCGAGGAGCTCCTCGGGGTCATGGACCGGCGGGTCGGACGGCAGCGTCGGTCCGGGTCCGAGCTTGCGCCAGTTGAGGTGGCCCACGATCTGCCGCGCGATGCGGAGCGCGTCGAGCTCGTCCTCCGCCAGGTAGTCGCCGAGTCCGCTGATCTTGGCGTGCATCTCGGCGCCGCCGAGCTCCTCCTCGTCCGCGTCCTCGCCGGTCGCCATCTTCACGAGCGGCGGGCCGCCGAGGAAGACCTTCGATCGCTCCTTGATCAGCACAACGTAGTCGCTCATCCCAGGCACGTACGCCCCGCCCGCCGTGGACGATCCGAAGACAACGCTGATCGTGGGGATGCGCTCCTTCGACTTGCGGGTCAGGCCCCAGAAGCTGCGCCCGCCCGGCACGAAGATGTCCTTCTGGGTCCGCAGGTCGGCGCCCGCCGACTCCGTGAGGTTGATCGACGGGAGCCGGTTCTCGAACGCGATCTGACCGACGCGCAGGCCCTTCTGGACCGAGTAGGGGTTCATCGCCCCGCCCTTGACGGTCGGGTCGGCGCCCCCGACGAGGCATTCCACGCCGTTGATCACGCCGATGCCGGCGACGGTCGATCCGCCGACGTGGAAGTCGCTGCCCCAGCCGGCGAGGGGGCACAGCTCGAGCCACGGCGAACCGGGATCGAGCAGCAGACGGATGCGCTCCCGGATCATGAGCTTCCCGCGATCGCGATGGCGCTGGAGCTTCTCGGGACCCCCGCCCGCGCGCGACTCGGCGAGCGCTTCATCCACCTTGGCGATCAGCGCGAGGTTGCCCTCGCGGTTGCGCTGGAAGATCTCGGACGACGGGTCGACGCGGGTGCCGAGCACGTCGGTGGGAGGGCTGGCGAGGGCGGGACGCACAGGCACACCTGGTTGCCGGGGATGGAGCGAGCAGCGTAGACTCCTTCAGTTCTTTGCGCAAGAACTGAAGGTTCCTTCACATGCCGACCGAGGTGGTGGCCCCGTCTCCCCCGGATCCGGGGACGAAGGCGCGGCGAACCTACGATGCGTTGCTCGATGCGATGGAGCGGCTGCTCGAGGGTGGCGGCTACCCCGCGGCCACGTCGACGGCGGTCGCCGCCGAAGCCGGCCTGTCGGTGGGCACCTTCTACGCCTACTTCTCCGACCGTGACGAGGCGCTGGCTGCGCTCTTCGCGCGGCGACTCGACGCCCTCATCGACGCCGTCGACGCCGCCCTGACGACCGATGCGCTCCTCGACGACGGCCTCGAGCCGGTGCTCGAGCGCGTCCTCGATGTGGTCCTCGACGGTTACGGCCGCCACGCGAGCGCCTTCCGCGCGGCGCTGGTCCAGCTGCCCTCCTCCCCCCCGATCGCGGCGGTCTACTGGGACCGCCACAGCCACAGTGCCGAGCTGATCGCGACCTTCCTCCGCCGCGCGCAGGCCGCCGGGGCGGTCCGCGACGGCGACGCCGACGTCCTGGCGCAGGCCCTCCTCGTGATCATGCAGGGCACCAACACCCCGGTCCTCCTCGCCCAGCCGCGGTCCCGCGGCACCCGCGCCATCCGCGCCGAGCTGCACCGGGCTCTCGCCGCCACGCTGCGACCCTGACGTCCGATCGCTGCAGTTGCTCCGTCGGACACCTCCGCGCGGGTACTCCGGCTACCGGCGGCGCCAGGCGACCAGGGCCGCCAAGATCGGCGCGAGCGCGAGCGCGCCGGTGGCTCCCGTCGTCGGCGTGGTGGCGCCGCCGGTGTTCCCGGGACCACCGGGAGGTTGGGAGCCACCAGGCGCCCCGTCACGCGGGTCGCTCGCACTCGCCCCCACCAGGAACACGGGGTTGGCGATCGTGCTGCGGCTCTCGTGATCGAGAGTCTCCACGCGCCACCAGGTCCCCAGCGGCCCCTCGTCGTCGGTGCGGTCGGCCCGCCAGGTGTGGGTGAACACGTCGCCGCTGACCGGCACCGTCTCGACGACGTCGCCGTTGCGGATGACACGTAGCGACTGCCCGTCGCCGCCGGTGACCGTGACGGTCACGTCGGCCTCGTCCGCGGCGAGGATCCCGCCGAAGGTGGCGCGCTGACCACCATCGGTGCTGGCGTCGAGCTCGAGTGCGGGGCTGTCGGCCACACCGCGGACCCGCACGTAGGCGCGCCCCGCCCGGACCGCCCGCGCGATCGCGTCGACCGAGAGCTCGTCGGCGAACACCGCGGTCGCGGGGACGCCGTGCGGGGCGTAGGTCGTGGCCCCGATGGGATCGGTCGGTCCGTCGCCGGAGAGCTTGTCGTCCGACCCCCCGACGGCCGTGATCCGGTACCCCTGGTTCAGCAGGTCCTCCCACAGCTCGATGGCCTCTGCCATGAACGGGTTCTCGAACGCGGGCGCGTCGGGGTCCCCGCCAGGGTGGACAGTTCCGGGTCCGGTCTGCACCTCGATGGTGTGGACCTGGCGGAGGTCGATCTCGTCCGACAGCTCCCACTCGCACCCGCGGCAGAAGCTTCGGAACGCCGGACCCTCGAAGGTCGTGGGGTGGGCGATCTGGAACAGCGCCCCGCGGGCCACCACCTCGCGCTGGATGGCGCCGATCGTGATGTCCTCGAAGCCGTGGCGGTACTCGTAGTAGCCGGGCGTCGGTCCGAGCGAGATGGCGTGCCCGAAGTAGGTGATGATCTCACGTGACGGCCAGAACAGCACGTCGGGATTGGCGCGCTGGACCGCCCCGAGCTGCTCCCAGTGCACCCCGGTGACGTACTCGGTCAGGGGGAAGAAGTCGAGCCCCTGCGACCGGGCGAAGTGGGCGAAGGCCTGGTAGTCGGGCGCGTTGGGGTTGGAGTGGAAGCCGTGCATGTGGAAGTCGCCGTGGTACCAGCCGGGTGACGGGTCGGCGACGTGGTCCGGGTCGACGGGGTCCGGCTCGGGGGGCGGTCCCACCTCCGGGTCGAGGCAGCGGATGTGCACCTCCCAGCTCGCACCCGAGGGACCGACGGCCGCGAACCCCAGCTCGGCCCACCACACCCCCGGCTCAACCGTGCCCGGGAAGTAGGTGCGCTCCGCGTCGTCGGACTGGACGAACACGCTGCGGTGGCGGCTGCCGGACCAGCCGCGGAAGCCCGCCTGCTCGCGGTACCCGTCCTGATCCCACAGCCCGAGATCGAGCACGGTCTGCGTCAGCGGAGTCGAGGGCGCCGGGACGCGGTCGGCCCAGTCGTAGTCGACCTCCACCCGCGTGGTCCCCGCTGCCACCTCGAAGGGGAACACGCCGTAGGTGCGCGCGTCCTCCGTCTCCACCTCGCCAGTCAGCACCACCGGATCACCGTCCGGGACGCAGCGGGGCGCGTCCTGAGCCGCGGCCAGCCCCGGCAGGAGGGCGAGCGCCGTCGCGAGCACCGCGGCGACCAGGAACCGAGGCACCGTCCCATCCCCTCTGTTGCCCGTGGTGACCGTAGCTGGGCGTGGAGGCCGTCGGCGTTCGTGTGCATGCTGGCTCGGTCATGACCGAGCGCAACTACACACCGCGGTCGGCGCCCACGTCCCTCAGCGTCCGTCATCGTCCGCTGAGGAGGCGTGGGGGGCGGTCAACGGTGCAGGCGACGATGACGCGGTCCTGCTCGAGCGTCAGGGTGGGGGCGCACGGGAGGAGGTCGGCGGGCAGGGTCACGCGGAGGTCGGCGACGCCCGCCACGTTCAGTGTCAGCGTGCTGTCCTGGATGGTCGGCACGACCTCGACGCCGCCAGCGGGTGTGCTGACCAGGACGTGGTCGGGGGTGACTCCGACCGCAACGCCCCCGAGGGCCCGGCCCAATGCTGAGGCGCTGATCGTGACGGTGATGACACCACTGTCGATGTCCCGGACCCGGACGTCGCCACCGAACATCGCCATACGGTCGAACTCGATCCCGCGCAGTTCGAAGCGGACCTCGCTGAACGAGAGGCTCTGACCCGCGACCTCGTCGAGGGTGACGGACAGGCTGGGGACCTTCCCGGTTGCCAGCAGGCGAGCGACGACCGGGAAGGTGCCGATGTCGGCCGACGCCGCCGTGATCACCCGGCTGCGTGCACCCACCTCCTCCTCGATGCGCCCTTCGGCGTAAGGCGGAGCGGCGACCTCGGCGACGAGCCACACGACCACGGCGAGCAGGAACATGATGGAGAGGAGCTTCCTCACGCCCGGGCGTCCCTGGTGAGGTCGGTCAGGGTCGGGTTCGACCGGTCGGCATCGCTGAGGATGGGGTGGCCGACCGGCCACTCGACCGCGAGCGTGGGATCATCCCAGGCGACGGCGCGCTTGTCGACGTCGGGGCGCCAGTAGTCGGTGACGTCGTAGAGGTATTCGCACGGTCCGTCGCCGATGACGCAGTAGCTGTTGGCGAGGCCCTGGCTGATGAACAGCTTGATCCGCTCTCCCTCGGGTGGGTCACCGAGCACGAAGGTGGCGGCCTGCCCGTACGTGGCGCTGTCCTCGCGGATGTCGGCGATGGCGCAGAACGCGGTGCCTCGGGCCACGTACACGAGCTTGTCCCAGGGTTCGGCGTGGAAGCCCCGCAGGACACCCGGCTGGGAGCGGGCGTGGTTGCCCTGCACGAACCGCAGCTCGCGTCCGAGCGCTTCCTGCAGTTCGTCGAGTTGGTGCGTCTGGCGGAAGAAGCCGCGCTCGTCACCGTGGCTGTCCCAGCGGACGACGAACAGGCCCTCGATCGCGGTCGTCTCGACGGGCAAGTACCGGCTCCAGGGCGGGGGAGACCGAACCTAGCGACCAGTTCCGCCACGAACCGATCCATCACCACCGAGGGGGCACGTCGCACCCCATCCTTGATGCGGCCAGGCCGGTGGGCTACGTGTAGCGCATCCGGGAGTGGGGCAGACGGGACGCGCGGGTGGGATGGGGGAACGTCCCGCATCCAGCGAGCACCCCGACGCGGCGTTCCGCACTCACCTCACGGGCACCTTCAACCATCTGCAACGAGAGGAACGCACGTGCGTACATCCGCAACCGCGCGACGCTGGGAACGGGGGATCCTGGCGCTCGTCCTGGCCACAGCGGTCGCCCTGACCGCGGTCGCCCACACCGATGCCGAAGCCATCGACGGCCCTGTCGACGTGGTCTACATCGCTACCGGCAACAACTTCGCCGACGCGCTCGTCGCGTCCGTCGTCGCCGCCATGAACGGGGCGCCGCTGCTGACCGTCAAGAGCCCCGGCGTGTTCGGCGACGAGATCCCACAGGTGACCAAGGACAAACTCACCGAACTCAAGCCCGCCAGGATCGTCGTGCTCGGCGGTCCCGCGGCCGTGTCCGACAAGGTCTTCAACGAGCTGAAGGTCTACTCGCCCGACGTCACCCGCGTCGAGGGCGAGGACCGCTTCGAGACCGCCGCGCTCATCGCCGACCTCGTCCCCGAGGCGGTCAAGCGGGCGTTCTTCGCGGACAAGGCCGGGGATGCGGACACCCTCGACGGCAAGGACTCCACCGCGTTCGCGCTCAGCGACAAGGCGTGTCCTAGCGGTCAGGTCGCCAAGGGCACCAACGAGGCCGGCAACCCCATCTGCACCCCCGACAACACCAACGGCGGCGACGCCGACACCCTCGACGGCCTCGACTCCACAGCGTTCGCTCCAACAGGCCACGCGCACCTCGATCTGTTCGAGATCGCACACAGCACGAACGGCGTGGTGATAACCGGTACGGCGTTCACGGACGTCGGCACGATGTCGGTCGAGGTCACGGTCCCAGCCGGGCACCAGGCCATCCTGGTGGCGCGCTACACCGCTGAATCCGAATGTAGGGGCGCGGCCGAGACGTGGTGTTCGGTCCGTATCGTCGTCGATGGAACCGAGGCCCACCCTCAAGAGGGCGCGCTCGCCGCGTTCGACAGCGCGGCTGAGGACGCGACCGCCGAAGATGACTTCGAGTCCCACGCGATCGACCGATCCTCGGATCTGCTAGGTCCTGGCACGTACACGGTCACCGTCCAGGCCCGCACTTTCAGCAACACGGATACTCTTTGGCTCGACGACCACCACCTCACCGTCGAGGCCAAACTCGTCAGCTAGCGGCCAGCACCGGGGCCCATCCTCCCGCCCGTCGGGTTGGACCGGTCGGCGTCGCTGAAGATGGCGGCGTCGACCGGCCATCGACACGGATGTACCTAGGCACCGCCCCGGCTCGTGCGGATGCGCTCGGCGACGCGGCGTTCCTCGGCGTCGACGGCGAAAGCGCCGGGGACGTAGCGGTACAGCTCGGCGGGGCGCCCCGGGCCCTCCTGGCGCCTGTCGCCGGTGGGCTCGATCACGCCGGCGTCGCGCAGGTCGCGGCGGAAGTTGCGCACGTCGAGCTCGTGCCCGAGGGCCGCCTCGTAGACGCCCTGCAGCTCCGGCAGGGTGAACTCCTCTGCGAGCAGCTCGAACGCCACCGGGGCGTAGCGGGTCTTGGCGCGGAGCCGCTCCACGGCGACCGCGACGATCCGTTCGTGATCGAAGCCCAGTCGGGCGGGCAGCGCAGCCACGGGCCACCAGCGCAGATCAGCCGACCCGTCGCGATCAACCACCTCGGGCTGTGCGAGCCCGAGGTACGCGACCGACACGACGCGGCCGCGCGGGTCGCGCCCCGGCGCGTCGCCGCGCTGCGGCTGATCGAACGTCGCGAGCTGCTCGAGCCAGACGTCGACGACCGCCGTCTTGGCGGCCAGGGCCCGCCGCGCCGTCTCATCGAGTGTCTCGTCGGGTGTGCTGAACGACCCTGGCAGCGCCCAGTCGTCCTCGAACGGCTCGTAGGGGCGCCGCAGGAGCAGCACGTGCAGCTGGTCGTCGACGACGGCGCACAGTGCCACGTCCACCGCCACGTAGAGCGGTTCGGGCGGCCAGGCCGGTTCGACGGAGGTCACGGCGCACATCCTCGCACGCCGTGCGAGATCAGGCGCGCTCGGGGATGTGGCGTCCGTCGGCGATCGGGAGCGTGAAGCAGAAGCTGGCGCCGGTAGCCGTCGGCTCGTACCAGGCGCGACCACCCTGTGCCTCGGCCAAGCCGCGCACGATCGCCAGGCCGAGCCCGGTCCCGCCCTTGCTGAGGACGTCCGGGGTGCGGGCACGACGGAAGCGCTCGAACAGGTGCGGCACGAACTCGTTGGGCACACCGGGTCCGGAGTCGTTGACGCGGACGAGGACGAAGTCGTCGACCGGAGCGGCAGCGACACCGATCGGGGGCTCGCCGTACTTGGCCGCGTTGCCGAGGTAGTTGACGAGCATCTCGCGCACGTCCTCGGCGTCGGCCAGGACCTCGACGCTGGGATCGCACTGCACCTCGATCGTCGTAGCGGGCCCGACCGTCTCGATCGCGTCCGAGATCGCGCCCCGCACGTTCACCCGAGCGGGTTCGAGCAGCAACGCGCCGGCATCGACGCGGCTCAGCTCGAGCAGGTCGGTGGTCAGTCCACTCAGCCGCTGTGCTTGACGGTTGATGGCGTCGAGGTAGCGCAGCTTGTCGTCGTCGTCGAGCTCGGCCCAGTGCTTGCGCAGGAACGTCGCGAAGCCGCTGATGGCTGCCAGTGGCGTGCGGAACTCGTGCACCGCCGTGCTGAGCAGCAGCTGCACGTCGCTCGCGTCGAACCCGCCCTCCGACGCCCCGTCCGTGGGGTCGAGCACGATCCGGCCCGGGCTGCCATCGTCCGTCGCAGCATGACCGAGGGTCTGCTGGTCCGTCTTCGGCGGCCCCGTCTGATCCGGCTTCACGCCGCTCCCCTCGTGGTGCGAGTCCTTGAGCATGGTGGGGACTTCGCCACGCTCCGCGACATCTCCTGCACGCCCCACCTGTTCGGGCTCGTCTCAGGGACCGTTTACCTTCCATACCGTGACCGAGTACTCCGCCAAGAACATCAACGTCCTGAAGGGGCTGCAGGGCGTGCGCAAGCGCCCCGCGATGTACATCGGCTCGACCGATACCCGCGGGCTGCACCACCTCGTGTGGGAGGTGGTCGACAACGCCGTCGACGAGCACCTCGCCGGTCACTGCTCCACGATCAAGGTCGTGCTGCTCGAGGACGGTGGCGTCGAGGTGATCGACGACGGCCGCGGGATACCCGTCGATCGCCACCCGACCGAGCGCAAACCGGCGGTCGAGGTGGCGCTGACGCTGCTCCACGCGGGGGGCAAGTTCGATCGCGAGGCCTACCACGTGTCCGGTGGACTTCACGGTGTGGGTGTGTCGGTCGTCAACGCGCTGTCGCGCCGCACCGAGGTAGAGGTCGCCCGCGACGGCTACCGCCACACCATCGCGTTCGAGCGCGGGAAGAAGAAGGAAGCACTCGCCAAGGCGGGTCGTCGCAAGACGACCGGCACGACGGTGAGGTTCTGGCCCGACGAGACCATCTTCGAGACGACCGAGCTCAACTACGACACCGTCGCCGAGCGGTTGCGCGAGACCTCCCTGCTCAACCCCGGGCTCAGGTGCGTCCTCGTTGACGAGCGCAGCGGCAGGTCGGAGTCGTGGCAGTACAAGAAGGGCATCGCGGACTTCGTGAACCAGCTCCTCGATGGCAAGGAGGCACTGGTCAAGCCCATCGAGATCAGCCACGACGGCGACTTCGACGGCAACCGCATGACGCTCGACCTCGCCGTCACCTGGAGCGAGGGCTTCCACGACCAGCGGCTGAGGTCGTACGTCAACATCGTCCGCACGGCGGACGGAGGGACCCACGAAGAGGGCTTCCGCCGCGCCCTGACGCGCGTGCTCAACGACTTCGGTCGCGACAGCGGCGGGCTGACCAAGAAGGATCCCAACCTCAGCGGCGACGACATCCGCGAGGGCCTCGTGGCGGTCCTCTCGCTGAAGCTGCCCGATCCGCAGTTCGAGGGCCAGACGAAGGGTCGCCTGGGATCGACCATCGCGCGCAGCTACGTCGAGACCGTCGTCGCCGAGGAGCTGCAGAAGTGGCTCGTGAAGCACAAGACCGCGGGGCGCCGGATCATCAAGCGCGCGGCCGTCGCCGCCAAGGCACGCCACGCCGCCAAGGCGGCCCGCGAGCTGACCCGCCGCAAGGGACTGCTCGACGCCCAGTCCGCCGGCCTGCCGGGCAAGCTCGCCGACTGCACCTCACGCAACCCCGCCGAGACCGAGCTGTACGTCGTCGAGGGAGACTCAGCAGGTGGGTCGTCGAAGATGGCGCGCGACCGCCACACCCAGGCGATCCTGCCGCTCCGCGGCAAGGTCCTGAACGTGCAGAAGGCACAGCTGCGCAAGGTCCTCGAGAACGCCGAGATCCAGGCCCTGGTCAAGGCCATCGGCACCGGCGTCGAGCCCAGCTTCGAGCCCGACAAGCTGCGCTACGACAAGATCATCCTCATGGCCGACGCGGACGTCGATGGCGGCCACATCACCACGCTGCTGCTGACGTTCTTCCACAAGATGACGCCCCAGCTCATCGAGGGCGGAAAGGTCTACCTCGCGCAGCCGCCGCTGTACCAGCTGCGCAAGGGCAGCCAGGTCGCGTACGCCATGACCGACGCGCAGCGGGACGAGCTGCTCAAGCACGACTTCAAGGGTGGTCGCGTCGACGTCCAGCGCTTCAAGGGGCTCGGCGAGATGGACGCCGAGCAGCTCTGGTCGACCACCATGGACCCTCAGCGCCGCACGCTGCTCCGTGTGACCGTCGCCGACGCCGAGCGGGCCAGCGCCCTGTTCGAGCTGCTCATGGGTAACCAGACCGACCCCCGACGGGACTGGATCGTGGACAACGCCCGCTTCGCCGCCAACGTCGACGTGTGACCGTGACGCCCGCCCGACCCCTCCGGAGGCACCGTGAGCCCCGCCAAGAAGACCCGTAAGAAGAAGAGCCCGGCCGGGGGCGCATCCCAGCTCGACCTGCTCCAGGTCGGCGGCGTCGTGGACGTCGCCATCGAGGACCGCATGGAGCAGGCGTTCCTCGACTACGCGATGTCGGTCATCGTCGGCCGCGCGCTCCCGGATGCGCGTGACGGGCTGAAGCCGGTGCAGCGCCGGATCCTCTACACGATGTGGGAGACCGGGCTGCGCCCCGACCGCCCCTACCGCAAGTGCGCCTCGGCGGTCGGCGAGGTGATGAAGAAGTACCACCCCCACGGCGACACCGCGATCTACGACGCGCTCGTGCGGATGGCGCAGGACTTCTCGACCCGCGAGCTCCTGGTGGACGGGCACGGCAACTTCGGCTCGATCGACGGCGATCCACCCGCCGCGATGCGGTACACCGAGGCGCGCCTGTCCCTGCTCGCGATGGAGCTGCTCGACGGCATCGACGAGGACACCGTCGACTACGTCCCCAACTACGACGGGTACGAGCGCGAGCCGGTCGTGTTGCCGGCGCGGTTCCCGAACCTGCTCGTCAACGGCGCCACCGGGATCGCCGTCGGCATGGCGACCAACATCGCCCCGCACAACCTCGGCGAGGTGATCGACGCCTGTCTGCACCTGATCGACAAGCCCAAGGCGACCGCACAGCAGCTCATGAGGTTCGTGCCCGCGCCCGACTTCCCGACCGGCGCGCGCATCGTCGAGAGCGACGGGATCCGCGACGCGATGATCGCGGGGCGGGGCGCGGTGACGCTCGAGGCGGTCGCGACCACCGAGGTGCGCTCCGGCAACCTCCCCCGCATCGTCATCACCGAGATCCCCTACCAGGTGAACAAGGCCAACCTCCTCGAGAAGATCGCCGGCCTGGTGCAGAAGAAGGAGTTCGAGGCCATCCGCGACCTGCGCGACGAGTCGTCACGCGACGGGATGCGGATCGTGATCGAGCTCAAGCGGGGCGAGGATCCCGCGCGGGTCCTCGAACGCCTCTACCGCAAGACCGACCTGCGCACGAACTTCAACGTCAACTGCGTCGCGCTCGTCGACGGGGCGCCGCAGACGCTGGGGATCAAGGAAGCGCTCGAGATCTACCTCGCGCACCAGCGCGAGGTCCTGACCCGTCGGACCGAGCACCGGCTCAAGCGCGCCGAGGACCGGGCCCACATCCTCGAGGGGCTGCTCCACGCGCTCGACTACCTCGACGAGGTCATCGCGCTCATCCGAGGCAGCGACTCGGCCGAGGACGCCAAGCACGGGCTGATCAGCGACTTCGAGCTCAGCGAGCGTCAGGCCCAGGCCGTGCTCGACATGCAGCTGCGCCGGCTGGCCGCACTCGAACGGGCCGCACTCGAGGACGAGTACCAGGAGCTGCTCGAGATCATCGAGGCGCTCCAGGCGATCCTGCGCTCCAAGGCGCGGCTCGACGAGGTCCTCAGGGAGGAGCTCACCGAGATCCAGCGCATCCACGCCACGCCCCGACGGTCGGTGATCGTGGCCGCGGGCGAGGTCACCGACGACGAGATCCTGGAGACCGGCTCGGACGTCGTGTTCGAGGCCCAGGACGTGACCGTGTACGTCACCCAGGGGGCGTACGTGAAGGTGGTTCCGCAGCGCCGCACCACGCCCGCGCACAAGCATGGCCACGACCCCTTGGTGGCGGTGCTGCGTGCCACGACCGACCACAGCATCCTGCTCGTCGACCGGGCCGGGAACGGCTACCGCATCGACCTCTCCGACGTGCCGGTGCAGCAGCCGCGCCACCGGGGCGTCTCGGTCGACCAGCTCATCGGCACGGGACCCGACGTCCCACTCGCCGGGGCGGCGGTGCTCTACGCGGGCGCCACGGTCCTGACAGTCTCGGTGGCGGGACAGGTGAAGCGCACCGATGCCGAGGAGTACCTCACGCGGCAGCGGCAGATCCAGGCAGCCGGGGTGAGGGACACGGACGAGATCGAGTTCGTCGCCGCGGCGACCGACGACGACCACCTCGTGCTGGCTCACGACCAGGGGCTGGTGGCCCGCTTCCCGCTGTCGGAGGTCCGCACGACGGGCCGCACGGCATCGGGCGTCGCCGGGATGAAGCTGCCCAAGGGGGCGAAGCTGGTGTCCGCGACGATCGTCGAGGCCGGCAGCGACGAGGGCGAGATCGCGACCATCGCTGGTGACGGCACCGGCTTCCGCGCCCCGCTGTCGCAGTACCCGGTCCAGGGGCGGGGCGGCAAGGGCGTGAAGGCCGGGCCCGATCGGCTGCTCTACTGCGGCGTCGCGCGCGACCTGCACCTGCACGGCGACCCTGCCGCCGTCGTCCGCCCCGTCGACCTCCCGGTCGGCAAGCGCAACGGCAAGGGGGCGCCGCTCGACGCGGCCGTCGGGGCGCCGGTCATCCCCGAACACGCCTGATCCCGGGAGTGGGAGCGGAACACCGCGCTCGGCGGCGGGAAACTGCTCCCGCTCGGTTCCCTAGCTCGCGGGGACGATGCGGAAGACGCTGCCGCCGGCGGTGGTGAGGTACAGCTCACCCGCGGCGTCGAGGCCGAACGAGGTGGGGCCGGCGTAGCCGCTGACCGACTCGCCGGTCTCGGCGCTGAGGCCTTCGAGCTGGTCGGTCCAGTCGCGCTCGTCGGTGACCTGACCGTCCTCGTGGCGGAAGCTACGCACGAACCCGCCGCACACGTCGGCGTAGAGGTAGTGGCCGTGCAGCTGCGGGATCGCCTCGCCGCGGTAGACGTACCCGCCGATCACCGCGCAGCCCTCGTCCGTCGGGTACTCGAACACGGGCAGCGTCAGGCCTGCCGTGGAGCAGTCCTGGGGTGGGTCGAAGCAGTGGTTGCCCTCGGTGATCGGCCAGCCGAAGTTCAGCCCGCTGGCATCGGCGGGGACGACGTTGACCTCCTCGAAGGCGTTCTGACCGACGTCGGCGATGTACAGCAGCCCCTCGGCCTCGTCGAACGAGAACCGCCACGGGTTGCGCAGTCCGTAGTGCCACACCTCCCGCGCTCCGTCCCCGCCGTCGGCGAAGGGGTTGTCTGCAGGGACCTCGTACGGCGCCCCGCCGTCGACGTCGACGCGCAGGATCGTGCCGAGCAAGGTGTCGGGGCGCTGGCCGTTGCCGAACTGATCGCCCGCGCCGCCGCCGTCGCCGAGCGCGAGGTACAGCATCCCGTCGGGTCCGAACGCGAGCATCCCGCCGTTGTGGTTGCTCGCCGGCTGGTCCGCCGACAGCAGCTCCGCGACCGGTGCGGAGGACGCGACGTCAGGATCGTCGCTGACGGCGTACTCGACCAGTGCGGTGTCGCCACCACCGTCGGTGTAGTGGACGAAGAAGCGGCCGTTCGAGGCGTACTCGGGATGGAACGCCAGACCCAACAGGCCGCGCTCGTTGCCCACGCTGACCACCTCGCTGAGGTCGAGGAAAACGTCGGGTCCGCTGCCACGGCCGCCCACTCGTACGGCGGCCGTCATCGGGTCGGTGAGCACCAGGACCCGCCCCGACTGCTCCACGATGAACAGCCGGTCGTCGTCAGGTGGTGCCGTGACGTACAGGGGGCCACGCAGCCCGGTCGCCACCTCCTCCAGCGCAAGTCGCACGTCGGCGTGCCCGACCGTCGCGGTCGGTCCCGGCGTGGACGTCGCGTCAACCGTCGTCGGGACGGACGTCGGACCGCTCGCCGTCGGCGCTTCGGTCGGGGCGCGGGTCGTCGAGGCGGGAGGGGCGAGCTCCTGGTCGGGTCCACACGACACCGCGGCCAGTAGCACGACCACGGCCACGCCTGACCAGGCGGAGGAGCGACGCCAAGAGATCAGAGGAACCGCAGCACCTCCGCCCAGCCACCCTCGGCGGTGGGCGCGATCACGTGGTCGGCGACGGCCAGGGCGTCCTCCTGACCGTCCTGGACGACGCAGGCGATCCGGGCCTGGTGCAGCAGCTCGACGTCGTTGTTACCGTCCCCCACGGCCAGGATGCGGTCGGGATCGACCGCGGCGCGGTCACAGAAGGCGAGGACACCCTCCCGCTTGGTGATGCCTCGGGGCGCGACCATGAGCGTGACCCCGCCGTAGAAGAGGTCACGGTTGATCACCGCGACGCCGTCCTCGATGTCCCGAGCAACGGGGCCGAGCACCTCGGGGTCGCCGCCGATCAGGCCCATGTTGAGCACCGCGCGCTCCTTCACCGTGCGGCGAGGGTCCTCGCGGATGACGCCCCCGGAGACGCGGCGGAGGTGCTCGGGATGCGTGGCACAGTGCGGCCCGACGACCAGCTCGGTGTCGCCGTCCTCGACGTAGATGACCGGCTCGAGGTCGTGGTCGAGGAACACCTCCAGCACGCGCATCGCCTCGGCACGTTCGAAGGCGTGACGGTGGAACTCCTCCCCCGAGGCGAGGTCGAGACCGAGCGCCCCGCCGAGCACGACCGCCGGTGGCTGCAGGTTGGCGCGGGACAACCCGGCTCGGGCCGAACGGGGGCGTCGCCCGGTGGCGACCAGGATGGGGGTTCCGCGCGCCTCGATCTCGCGGAGGGCGACGAGGGTCGAGTCGTGGATCCGCTCCTGGGCATCCCAGAGCGTGCCGTCCAGATCGGTCACGACGAGATCGATACGAGCCACACATCGACCCTACCGGGTCGAGTGGTCCCGTCCGTCGGACCAGGCGTGGCGTGGACATCCGTACACGGCCATCGGACGGCCGACCCCGCCGACCCCTGACGCGCGATCAGGTCCGGCGTGAGCAGGTCCTGACGGAGCGTGGTCACACTGGGATGCGACACCAGCTGCGCCCGCCGAACCCCTCCTGGAGGAGCGCCTGTGATCAGCCTCGGGACCCTCGTGAGCAACATCGCCGACCTGCACGACCAGCTCGACGCGATGCCCACCGAAGCCACGGAACGACGCCAGCTCGCGGCCCAGATCGCCGACCTCGAGGAGGTGGCCGCTCGACTGATGGGCGGCGACCCGCTGACGACCATCGGCTTCGACGGCGACGCCCTGCTGCGGGATCGCCAGTCGTCACGAGCCGAGCTGCGGTAGTCGCTGCTCGACGGTCTCGACATCCGCGAACAGGTCCCCGAGCGCGTCGACACGGTCGAGCACATCGGTCGCCTCGAACCCCAGCGCGGTCGGCTCGTCCACCGCGGTGATCTCGTCCCAGGTCACGGGCGTGGAGACGCGGGGGGTCGCCGTGGCCCGGAGCGAGTACACGCAGACCGTCGTCTTGTGCAGGTGGTTCTGTGACCAGTCGATCAGGACCTTCCGCGTCCGCAGGTCCTTGCGCATGTTGCTGGTCACCTTGTCCGGGTGGACCCGCTCGAGCAGCTCGGCGACCGCGAGCGCGAACCCCCGCGTGTCCTCGTACGACGTGGGCGTGTTGAGGGGCAGGTAGACCTGGAGCCCCTTCTTTCCCGAGGTCTTCGGGAACGCCTCCAGCTCCATCCGCGCGAACGCATCGCGGAGGATCAACGCGATCTCGGCGCACTCCACGATGCTCGCCCCCTCTCCCGGGTCGAGGTCGAAGACGACGGAGGTCGGAGTGTGCACGTCGGGGCGACGGGCCAACGAGGTGTGCAGCTCGAGCGACGCGAGGTTGGAGACCCAGGCCAGGCCGGACTCGTCGTCGATGGTGCAGTGCTCGACGTCCTTACCCTTGCGGGCCCCGGGCATGGTGATGGTCTCGATCCACTCCGGGGCGTGCGACGGGCAGCGCTTCTCGAAGAACGTCTCGCCGTCGACCCCGTCCGGGTAACGCTTCATGGTCAGGGGCCGGCCGTGCAGGTGCGTGAGCAGCAGCGGCGCGATGCGGGCGTAGTAGTCGATGACGTGCGCCTTGGTGAAGCCCGCGTCCGGGTACAGGACCTTGTCGAGGTTGGACAGCGACAGCTCGCGGCCGCCGATCTCGACCACCTGCCGTTCGCTCATGCGTGGCGCTCGCTCATCAGCGCGACGGTAGCTGTCACACTCCGCCGCGTGACCACGCCGCTCACCCTCCGTTTCGTCACGTCCGCCCCGGACGTGGCCTCGTTGCCACCGACCTCCGCCGAGGTGTGCGTGGCCGGACGCTCGAACGTCGGCAAGTCCTCGCTGCTCAACGCGCTCGCGCGTTCGAAGCGTGTGGCCAAGGTGTCCTCGACACCAGGTCGCACGCGCCTGCTGAACTGCTTCGAGGTCGAGGGCGGCGGAACCGTCGTGGACCTCCCGGGCTACGGCTACGCCGCCGCCTCGAAGCAGGAGCGTGCCGCGTGGCGGCGCCGACTCGAGCACTACCTCACGGGACGGGAGGAGTTGCGGGGCGCGCTGCTACTCGTCGACGGGGAGATCGGGCCCACGCGACTGGACCTCGAGATGCTGACGTGGTTGCGGGGCGCGGGCGTCCCCTTCGACGTCGTCGCCACCAAGCACGACAAGGTCAAGCCGTCGAAGCGAGAGCGCCGCAAGCGCGACCTCGCCGGAGCCTGCGGGATCGCCCCGGCCGAGGTCTACTGGGTGAGCGCCGAGAAGGGCGTCGGCCTCGATCGCCTCCGCGGTCGCGTCCTGGAACTGCTCGCGCCCCGATGACGGAAACGCGCGTGGACGCGCGTTCCGTGCAGGGTGGCCACGCCGGACCTCGCCCCGATGACGGAAACGCGCGTGGACGCGCGTTCCGTGCAGGGTGGCCACGCCGGACCTCGCCCCGATGACGGAAACGCGCGTGGACGCGCGTTCCGTGCGGGACGCGCTACCCGGCCTTCTTCTTCTTGCTGGACCTGGCGGCGGTGCCTTCGTCCTTGGCGGCCTTCAGGCTCGCCTCGAGCGCCGACATGAGGTCGACCACGTCACCTGCCTCGCGCTCCACCTCGGGGACCGAGACGATCTCCTCGCCCTCGGCCTTGCGCTCGATCATCTCGATGACGCGCTGGCGGTACTCGTCGCGGTACTTGCTCGGCTCCCACTCGGTCGACAGCGACTCGATGAGCTGG
The DNA here is from genome assembly GCA_019347575.1 of Actinomycetota bacterium. NCBI lineage: Bacteria > Bacillati > Actinomycetota > Actinomycetota bacterium. Next base: position 98,080 of record JAHWKY010000015.1, read on the forward strand.
GTCGCCATCGCCAGCTCCTTCTCGTTGACCTCGACCTCGTCCTCGGGGAGCTCGAGCTGCTCGACGGGGATGACCTCGTCGGCGTAGACCATGGTCGAGATCGCCAACGCCCCGTCGACGGGGCGGATCGCGGCGAGGTACTGCTTGGTGCGCAGGACGAACCGCGCTACGCCCACCTTGCCGGTCTCGTCCATGGCGCGCCGGAGCAGCTCGTACGCCTTGCCCGCGGTGCGGTCGGGCACGAGGTAGTAGGGGCTATCGAAGAAGATGGGGTCGATGGCCGCGAGGTCGACGAAGTCCTCGATGTCGATGGACCGCGACGCCTTGGGGTCCAGCGCCTTGAGCTCCTCCGGCTCGATGACGACGTAGCGGTCGGGGCCGATCTCGTAGCCCTTGACGATGTCGTCGTAGCCGACCTCCTCGCCGTCGGCAGCCGCGACCTTGCGGTGGCGGATCCGGGAGGCGTCGCCACGGCGGATCTCGCGGAACGAGACGTTCTTCTTGCTGACGGCGGTGACCAGCTTCACGGGGATGTTGACCAGCCCGAAGCTGATCGCACCGCTCCAGATGGCGCGGGGCATGGCTCGCTCCTCACACGGCCGGGGAAGGTGACCGACCTACATCTTGACGCATCCGGGGCGCCGATGTCGCGTTCAGGACCCCTGCTGGGGGACATCCTCGCGGACGACGTCACGCGGATCCTTGTCGTTGCGCAGGCCCTTGTACGACGGGGCCCGCAACACGCCGTCGCGGGTCCATTGCTTGAACTGCACGTCGATCACGAGGTCGGGCTCGACGAACACCGTCTCGGAGGGAGGCTGGGCGCCGGTGAAGGGCGAGGTGGCGCGCTCGCGCTCCTCCAGCAGCTCACCCAGCCGCCGCACATCGTCAGCGCGGTAGCCGGTACCCACGCGCCCCGCGTAGCGCAGCTCGGATCCCTCGTGGTAGCCCACGGCCAGCGCCCCGAACGAACCCGAGCGTCGGCCGGTCCCGGGCACCCAGCCACCCACGACGAACTCCTGGCGTCTCAGCAGCGGCAGCTTGCGCCAGTCGGGCGACCGCACGCCGGGTCGGTAGCGGCTGCCGAGCCGCTTGGCGACGACGCCCTCGAGGCCCAGCTCCTCCGCCGCGCGCAGCATCGCGTCGAGGTCGTCCCCGTGCGGCGGGGTCTGCCACTGCTCGCTCGCCAGTCCGAGCGCCAGGAGCGCGGCGCGGCGTTGCTCGTAGGGGTCGTCGAGGCGCGACGTTCCGCCCTCCCGGAGCAGGTCGAACAGCATCAGCACGACCGGGCTGCTCGTGACGGCTGCCGCGATCCGTCCGGGATCGTCGAGGTGCATGCGGTGCTGCAGCAGCCCGAAGCTGGGACGCGCGCGCTGGTCGAGTGCGACGATCTCGCCGTCGAGGACCGTGCCATCCGGGACCACCTCGGCCAACCCCGCGAGCTCGGGGTAGCGGTGGGTGATGTCGCCACCGCGCCGTGACGTCAGCATGAGCCCGGAGGGGTCGATCGAGGCGAGAGTCCGGACCCCGTCCCACTTGAACTCGTACGCGTGCTGCGCGCGCACCTCCGCGGGGCGCCCGGTCACGGCGAGCATCGGGGCGAGAAAGGTGGACCTCCCGGGGTGGTCTGTGGCAGCGGGGAGGACGGGTCCGTTGCCGTCCCTGCCTTCGTCAGCGCCGAGCGTGGCACACCGGGCGGTCCGGCGCCCGGGCCCGCCCCTCGCAGATCGGTCCGCGGTGTCCGCCTCCTCGAGCTGATGGACGCCGGGCCGGGCTCCTCGAACTAGTTACTAGTAGGCGGGGAGGTCGCGCTCGAGCCAGCGCTGCATCATCGCGGCAGCCTCGTCGCGCAGCAGCCGGATGACCGGCGGATCGCCGGCGGCGTGGAAGGCTGCGTCGTCGAAGCCGATCTCGGCTGCGTCGTCGCTGGTCGCCGCCACGTACAGCGCGTCCGAGCGCGACCACCGGTACGCCCCGAGGCACATCGGGCAGGGGTCGCAGCTGGCGTACATGACGCATCCGGACAGGTCACGGGTTCCCAGCTCGGCAGCGGCGCGGCGGATCGCCAGGATCTCGGCGTGTGCGGTGGGGTCGCCGCTGCTGAGCACCTCGTTGTGGGCCTGACCGGCGACCTCGCCGCGGTGTGCGACGACCGCACCGAACGGTCCCCCGGCCGCCGCGTCGACCCCGCGCCGCCCGAGCTCGATGGCGCGGCGGAGCAGCGCCTCGTGATCGATCGCGGTCTCCTGTCCTCAGCCTGTCAGTGTGCCGCGGTGGCGTCGGACCCGTGCTCAAGTAGCACAGCGGTAGCACAGCTCGTAGTGCTCAAGTAGCACAGCGGTAGCACAGCTCGTAGAGCGTAAGCTCGGCCAGGACGAGGAGGCCACGTGGCGGACAGATCGCCAGCGGGCGACGACGCGGTCGTCGGTCGTGTCATCGGCACCGAAGACGCGACACCGCTCGAGTTCTGGGTCGCGGTCGGTCCCGATCGGTTCCTGCAACTCGACGACGTCGTCGCGCTCGAGCGGACGCCGCCGGGGCGCGAATCGGTCCGCATCTACGGGGTGGTGAACCAGGTCCGCGCCCGGCACGAGGGTGCCCGTTTCGACAGTGACGTGTTCCTGATCGAGGATGGCGTCCTACCGGCGGAGGTCAGCGAGGCCGCCCAGGTCCTCGCGACACGCTTCGAGCCCGAGGTGTTCGTCCCACCCCTGCCGGGACAGCAGGTCCGTCGCGCCCACGGCGACGAACGCGACGAGGCGCTCTTCTTCGACGGCATGCAGCGCCGGCTCGCCGCGGGCCTGTCGCGCGAGGACGAACCGGTCTACCTCAACCTCGAGTTCCTCGACGGCACGCGTGGGGCGCACGTCAACATCAGCGGCGTCAGCGGCGTCGCGACGAAGACCACCTACGCGACCTTCCTCCTCTACAGCCTGTTCACCTCGGGCGTGCTCGGCGACGAAGCCGTCAACACCAAGGCGCTCATCTTCAACGTCAAGGGCGAGGACCTGCTGTGGCTCGACCACGAGCAGGCCGGCGTCGAGTTCGACGCGCGCCAGCGTGACCGCTACGCCGCGTTGGGCATCGAGCCCGGCGCGTTCCGGTCGGTCGGTTTCTGGGCGCCGCCCCGCCGCGACTCGGCCAGCGGTACGCCCGACACGGGCTCGCGCTCCACGGGGGTGACGTCCTACTTCTGGACGCTCGAGGACTTCTGCAAGGAGAGCCTGCTGCCGTTCCTGTTCGCGGACGCGCAGGACGAGCGACAGCAGTACACGATGGTCATCGACCAGGTGGCCGACCGCCTCCGTCGTGACGCGGTCGCCAGCGGAGACGGGGCGGTGAAGGTCGAGGGCCGCGAGGCCCGCACGTTCGGTGACCTCGTCCGCATCATCGGCGACCTGCTCGACGACGAGGAGACGCGCGGAGACTGGGCGGGGCGGCACATTGCGGCGGGGACGGTCAGCGCGTTCCAGCGGCGGCTGCGGGGCGCGGTCAAGCACGTCGAGCACCTGATCCGCGCGGACGTCACCAACCCCGCCAAGCACCGGGTGAGCCTCGACGCCCAGGTGAACGTGGTCGACATCCACAACCTCAACGACCGCGCCCAGCGGTTCGTCGTCGGGGTGCTGCTGCGGCGCACGTTCGAGGAGAAGGAGCGGTCGGGCTCGCCCAAGCCGCTGCTCTTCGTCGTGCTCGACGAGCTCAACAAGTACGCGCCCCGCGAGGGCCACTCCCCCATCAAGGAGACCCTACTCGACGTCGCCGAGCGCGGTCGCTCGCTGGGCATCATCCTCGTCGGGGCGCAGCAGACCGCCTCCGAGGTGGAGCGGCGCCTCATCGCCAACTCCGCGATCCGGGTGGTCGGGCGGCTCGATTCCGCGGAAGCGGGTCGTGACGAGTACGGCTTCCTGCCGACCGCCCAGCGCCAGCGCGCGACCATCGTCAAGCCCGGCACGATGATCGTGTCTCAGCCCGAACTGCCCGTCCCGCTCGTGCTCGAGTTCCCCTTCCCCGCCTGGGCGACGCGCCCGAGCGAGGCCGGCAAGCAGGTCGGGGCGCCGGCCACCGGCGGCAGCGAGGTCCCCGAGGATCCCTTCGACGGCCTCACCGACGACGACGGCGACCGCCTCCCCTTCTGACCTTGTCTTGGCGACGGCGCATCCGCGCGCAACTTCGTCACCCGGTTCGCTCGGATATCCGAGTGAAGTGGGGGGTGAAGTGGCGATGTGGCCGCACAGGATGGTGAGACCGGCGTTGCGCATACCCCACGTGGACCGCGGTACCGGGTTCGCCGGGCACGTCACAGGGGGCGCGTAGCCTCTGATCATCATGCGCATCCTGCACACCTCCGACTGGCACGTGGGCCGCACGATCCGCGGCCGCAGCCGCGCCGACGAGCACCGCGCGGTCCTGCTCGAGATCGCCGAGATCGCCGGCGCACGCGACGTCGACCTGGTGATCGTCGCCGGCGACGTGTTCGACACCGCCGCCCCCTCCCCCGAGGCAGAGCGCATCGTCTACGGGGCGCTGCTGCACCTGTCGCGAGCCGCCGAGCACGTCGTCGTGATCGCCGGCAACCACGACAACCACCGCCGGCTCCAGGCGGTCGCCCCGCTGCTCGAGCTCACCAACGTCCACACCGCCACCGAGCTGCGCCGCGCCGACGATGGCGGCATCGTCGAGCTGTCGATGGCTTCGGGTGAGGTGGCTTGCGTCGCGCTGCTGCCGTTCCTCAGCCAGCGCGGCATCGTCCGCGCCGACGACCTGATGCAGCTCGACGCCGACGATCATGCGGGGCGCTACGCCGAACGCTGTCGCGAGATCCTGGCGTCCCTGTGCGCCCCGTTCCGTCCCGACACGGTCAACATCGTCGTCGCGCACCTGTTCGCGACCGGGGCGCAGCCGGGTGGCGGCGAGCGCGCCGCCCACACGGTCGTCGACTACCACGTCCCCGCCCAGGCCTTCCCGGCGAACGCCCACTACGTCGCGCTCGGTCACCTGCACCGGCCGCAGAAGATCGCCGCGGCCGCCCCGGTCTGGTACCCCGGCTCGCCGCTGCAGCTCGACTTCGGCGAGGAGACCGGCGACAAGGTCGTGCTGCTCGTCGATGCCGCGCCGGGGACCCCGGCCAGGGTGGAACAGGTGGCGTTGACGACGGGGCGCCGGTTGCGAACGGTGACCGGCACGCTCGAACGCATCGCTGCGGGACGGGATGACCACGGCGACGACTACCTCCGGGTGGTCGTCGAGGAGCCCGCCCGCATCGGGCTGGCCGACGAGGTGCGCGAGCTGCTCCCCAACGCGGTCGATGTCAGCGTTGCCCGTCCCGACGCCGCCGCAACCGAGGATGTCGCCGCGTGGGAGCTGGCCGACTTCCAGCGCTCCCCCGATGAGCTCTTCGCCGAGTACCTCGCGAGCGAGGACATCGAGGACGAGGCTCTCCTGCACCGCTTCCGTGAGCTGCTGGAGGAGGTGCATGCGCCCGATTCGGCTTGAGCTGTCGGGCTTCGCGTCGTTCCGCGAGCCGGCCGTCCTCGACTTCGAGGACGTCGACCTGTTCGTGCTCACGGGGCCCACCGGGGCGGGCAAGTCCAGCGTGATCGACGCGATGACGATGTGCCTCTACGGGTCGGTGCCGCGGTACGACGACAAGCGTCTCGTCGCGCCGGCGATCAGCCAGGGCCAGCTGGAGGCTCGCGTCCGGCTCGACTTCACGGTCGGCGACGTGCGCTACGCCGCGGTCCGGGTCATCCAGCGGACCAAGCGGGGCGCGACCACCAAGGAGGCGCGCCTCGAACGCGACGGTCACGTGCTGGCCGGCACGGCGGACGAGGTCACGGCCCAGGTCGAGCGACTGCTCGGTCTGGGGTTCGAGCACTTCACTCGGACCGTCGTGCTCCCTCAGGGCGACTTCCACGAGTTCCTCCACGCGAAGCCAGGCGAGCGCCAGGACCTGCTCGTGCGTCTGCTCGACCTCGACGTCTACCGCCAGGTCGCGTCCGCGGCTCGTGCCGACGAAGCCGCCGCGAAGGCGACCGCCGAGGCGCTGCGTCGGCGTCTGGATGACGAGCTCGCCGACGCCACCGACGAGGCGGTGGCGGCCGCACGTGACGCTGCGACCAGACTCCGCGAGGTCGTAGCCGAGCTGGACACCGCCCGCCCCGACCTCGAGACGCTCGTGGAGCGGGGCCGCGAGGCACGTCGGGACGTCGCCCACGCGACCGAGCAGCGCGATGCGGTCGCCGCGATCGCACCGCCCGATGGCCTCGACGCGCTCGCCGAGCGGCTGTCAGCCGCCACGACCGCCGCCGCCGAGGCGGAGGCCAGCGTCAACACAGCCGATGAGCAGCTCGAACGACGACGCACGGCACGAGCGGAGCAGCCTGAGACCGATCTGGTGAACCGCGTCCTCGAGGCGACCGAGGCGCTCGACCGTGCGCAGCAGGTCGTCGCAGCCCAGCAGCCCGAGGTCGCCGCAGCGGTGCGCGCGGCCAGCGAGGCCGACGAGCAGCACCGAGCCGCGCGCGTGCCGCTCGAGGTGGCCGAGGCGGCACTCACCGAGTTGCGACGCGCTCACGCCGCACACACCCTCCGTTCCGAGGTGACCGTGGGCGATCCCTGCCCCGTCTGTCACCGCGAGGTCACCGCGCCGTTGGTGTCGACGCCGCCGAACGACATCGCGACGGCGGAAGCGGCGGTCGCGCGCGCGAGACAGGCGCTCGCGGACCGCGACGTGACCGCTCGGAAGGCCAACGAGGACCTCGCTCGGGCGCAGGCACAGCTCGACGCGACGCGATCGGCGATCGCGGAGCGGGAGGAGGCGCTGGTGCAGCTGCGAGCCGTGACGGCGCTGCCCGACACGATCGAGCAGCTGCGGTCGCTCGCCACCGAGGTGGCAGCGCTCGACCGCGCCATCGCGTCGGCGGAGGCGGTGGCACGGAAGGCACGGACATCGGCCAAGCGCGCCAAGGATGCGATGGCCGCGCTCGACACCGAGCGCCAGACGGCGTGGCAGGCGTTCGATCGGGCTCGCGACGACGTCGCCACCCTCAAGCCACCCGCCCCGGACCGTGACGATCTGGGAGCGGCCTGGCGCGCCCTGGTGGAGTGGGCGCAGAGCACCCGCCCCGAACTCGAACGGCGCGCAGCCGACGCCGAGCAGGCCATCGAGGCGGCGATCGGCGCCTACAACCGCAGGCTCCACGAACTGCGCGACCGCGCCGCGGCGATCGGCGTCAGGGCCGGCACGCCACCCGCGGGTGAGGAGGCGTTCGCGCACCTGCGGGACGCGTGCGTGCACGCCGCCACCCGCGCGGCGAGCCGCGTCGAGCGGCTCGAGCAGCAACGCGAGCAGGCCGCTCAGGTGCGCGACGAGCTCACGGCGACCGAGCGGCGTGCGCAGCTGAGCGGCGCTCTCGGCCAGCACCTCAACGCGAAGCGTTTCGAGAAGTGGCTCCTCAACCGTGCTCTGCGGCGGTTGGTCGCGGGCGCGTCCGAGGTCCTGATCGAGCTGTCGAGCGGCGTCTACTCACTCGCGCTCGCCGATGACAACAACTTCCTCGTGATCGACCATCGCAACGCCGACGCGCCCCGCTCGGCCCGCACGCTGTCCGGGGGCGAGACGTTCCTGGCGTCGCTGTCGCTCGCTCTGTCGCTCGCCGAGGACATCGCCGCGCTCGCGGCCCAGGGTTCCGCACGTCTCGATGCGCTGTTCCTCGACGAGGGGTTCGGGACCCTGGATGCGAACACGCTCGACATCGTCGCGGCCGCCATCGAGGAGCTCGGGTCGCGCGGCCGCATGGTCGGGCTGGTGACCCACGTGCGCGAGCTCGCCGAGCGCATCCCCGTCCGCTACGAGGTGCGCCGGGACGGCACCACCTCCCGGGTCGAGAAGGTCACGACGTGACGCCCACCGAGCGTCACCCCCCAGGCCGGCAACGCCGGCCCCTCCCCCCTCGAGGGGGGAGGCAATGACCAGGTACTCGATCGAGTCCTGGGCGCCCGATCGCGGCTCCGCGGTGGCCGGCGATGACCTGGCGGATCGGTCCGACGCGACGGTTGCGGCTGGTTACGAGCTGCCCGTCGAGCGGTGGCGTCCGCTCGACCCGATCTCCGACGGCGGCGTCCACACGCTGCTGTTCGTGGACGGGGTCCAGCGCACGGATGCGCTGGTGTGGATCACCGACGACGGTCTCACGAGGGCGGGTCAGTTCGCCTCGTACGGTGCTGGGGTCGTGCGCTGCGACGGTCGCGCCCGGATCGAAGCGTGCGCGGTGCGGCGCTCGCTGTTCGCCACCGGGAGCCCCCAGGCGGTCTCGACCCACCTCGGCGACTACCTGCCGGTCACCGTCGTCGGCGACGAGCCCGACGCCGTCCGCGCCGCGATCGGCGAGCAGCGTGCCAAGCTCGAGATCGAGGTCGTGAGCGACCTCGATGGCGGGGATCTGATCGTCATCGACGGGCCCTTGCGAGGACGCCAGCACGTCCATCACGCGATCGGGTACGTCAAGAGCCACCACGTCAGCTACCTGCCCGACGAGGTCGCGGGCACGGTCGGGGCGCTCGCGCCGGGGCAGCGGACACCGGTGTTCGGGGTGCGGACCTCGTGGAGCCGACTCTCGTGGTACGTGCGGCTGCCGGGGCGCCCCGGGCATCCGTGGGCGGGTATCGCCCGGTGCGATATCGCCACCGACACCCCGGCAGACGACGTGCGGCGGATCGCCGACGCGACCGCGGTGATCCTTCCTCGGTTCGCCAGCGATCCGCACAAGGACCCACGCGCCCCGCAGAACCTCTACCCGATCGCTGGGCTCGAACGCGAACTGCGACGGCGCCTCGGCGACCCCAAGCTCCTCGAGCGGGCCTTACGAGCCGCCCTCGCGTCCTGAGCTCAAGGATGCGCGGGGCGGGTCAGGAGCAGTCCGCGCAGACGCCGTGGTGGATGACCTGGGTCGCCTGCACGACGTGGCCGTCGACCCGTCCGGGCGCGCACGGCCCGCCCGAGCACATCACGTCGAGCACCCGGTGGCAGCGCTGACACACGAAGTGGTGGTGATGGTCGTCGGTCAGCTCGTAGCGCGCCGCGCTTCCGGTCACGTCGGCCACTGTGACGACGCCGGCCTCGGCCAGGTCGCTGAGGACCTTGTACATCGTCGCTCGGGCCAGCGGTCGGTCGCTCTGGGTGGCCCGGGTGAGCAGCTCATCCGCGGTGCGATGGCCGCCGAGAGTCTCCAGGAGAGCGAGCACGCGTAGGCGAGGCTGCGTCGCCCGCAACCCCGCCTCGCGCAGCAGCTCGGCGTGGATCAGCGTTCCTGGGCGCTGATCATCCAGAGCTGCTCCTCAACACCCTCGAGGATGTCGAGCAGGAGCCCGTGGCTGACGAGGTCGGCCTCCTCGACCACGTCGAGCCGTTCGCGCAGGTCGCGGCCAAGCCGCTCGAGACGGTCCGCGAGCAGACCGATCACCTTGCCGTCATCGATCCAGCTCTGCGGGGCCGCCTCGGCGGTCGTCTCTTCCGCCACGTGCTGTACCCGGCCGTCCGGGGAGACGCCGACGGCGGTCAGGCGCTCGGCGACGTCGTCAGCCCACGTGCGCCAGGCGTCGACGAGCTCATCCAGCTTCTCGTGGACGGTCGTGAAGTGGGGTCCGGTCACGTTCCAGTGCAGCTGCTTGCCGGTCAGGGCGAGGTCGATGAGATCCACGAGCGTGGGTTGCAGCTGGCCTTGGACGATGTCGCGGGCGCGGTCGTCGATGGTCGAGCGGACCATGTTCCCTCCTCGGAAGTCGGCGTGATCGCAGGGACGGGATCGCTCCCTACCCTGGACTCAGTCCAGATTACGGATCCAGGCCTGCCTCCGCACGTCCGCTACCTGGCCGAACGACGTGGCTCCCGTCAGGGGCCGCGGTAGACGGCGAAGCTGGTCGCTGCCGCGATCACCGATCCGCCGATCAGGTAGGTCCAGCCGGTGAGGCGATGGATGCCGAGCACGCCGTGGAACGCGCTGGGTTCGATGAGCACGATGATGCCGAAGATGGCCGCCAGGATCCCGACCCCACGCGCCCCGAGGGTGTCGAGCGCGGTGGCGGCGCTGGCGAGCAGCGACACACCGAGTATCAGCTCGATCAGGCCCATCCAGCCGGTGCGGTGGAACGCGCCGACGGTCGCGTGAGCCTGCTCACCTTCGATGACCGGCAGGCCGGCGCGGATCAGGGCAACCGCGCCCAGGACGGTCAGCGCGACACCCGCCAGGCCCACGACGATCTGCGCGAAGCGGGTTCGGCCACGGTAGTCGACGACGGTGACACGGTCGCTGCCGTCGAGTCGTTCCTCGATGACGGTCGGCATGGTGGTTCCTCGCGACGATGGTGTACCCACACTCTGCCGGACGCTCTCCCCTCACGCAGCGCCATCGTGCTGCCGCCCGGACCCCCCACTGGGTCCGGTGAACGAACGACCAGGGCCGCTCCGGGCTCCTACACGTCGGGAAGCTTCAGGTCGAGGTTGGGGGATTCGATGCCACCGTCGACGTCGATGATCTTGCCGGTGATGAACGATCCGGCGTCGGAGACGAGCCACAGAGCGGCGGCGGCCACGTCCTCGGGCTGGCCGAGCCGGCGCAGTGGCGTCTTCTCCTCGAGCTCGCGCTTGAGGTCCTCGTTGGTCATCACGATCTCGAGCGCCGAGGTCGCCACGGACCCGACCGCGAGGCCGTTCACCCGGATGCGCGGAGCGAGGTCGCGGGCCATGAGCCGCGTCATGTGGGCGAGCGCCGCCTTGGCGGTCCCGTAGGCGAGGAAGCCGCGCTCCACGAGGCGACCCATCGCGGAGGAGATGTTGAGGATGGCACCGCCGTGACCCTCGAGCATGCGTGGAACCGCCAAGCGGCTGAGCTCGAACGCGGTGGTCACGTTGAAGTGGAAGGCCTCCTCGAGGAAGTCCTCCGTGGTCTGCATCACCGGCATCGGGTAGGTCCCGCCGACGTTGTTGACGACGATGTCGAGGCGGCCGAAGTCGTCGACCGCTGCCTCGATCAGCCGCGGCAGCTGGTCGGTGTCACTGAGGTCGGCCGGGACCACCGCAGCGCGACGGCCGTGGCTCTCGACGTCGGACGCGACCTCACGCAGCTCCGACTCGGTGCGGCTCGAGATGACGACGTCGGCGCCCGCCTCGGCGAACGCTCGGGCCATGGCGGCACCGAGGCCTCGTCCTGCGCCGGTGATGACCGCCACGCGGTCATCGAGACGGAACCGGTCCAGCACCACGACGCGCTCCTGAAGCCGACGGTGGTCGCGGACGCTAGTACGTCCGCTGCCCCGGGCCCCGGTCAGCCGTCGTAGCGGTGGCGGTAGGTGACGCTGATGCGGGGGCCGGTGTCGGAGACCTTGGGCACGGTGTGCTGCCACGTCCGCTGGCAGGTTCCGCCCATGACGAGCAGGTCTCCGCGGCCGAGCTCGAACCCCACGGACCGACCGCCGCCCCGCGGCCGCAGACGGAACGGTCGCCGCTCCCCCAGCGAGACGATGGCGATCGTGGCGGTGGGGCGGTCACGACCGATGCGGTCACCGTGCCAGGCGACGCTGTCGCGCCCGTCGCGGTACAGGTTGCAGCCGATCGAGACGAACCCGACCGCGTAGCGGGCCGACAGCGCGGCTCCGACCTTGCTGAGCACGTGGAGTTCCGTCGGCGGATCGGACACGGGGAAGCGTGCGGTGAGCCGCGGCTCGATCACGCGCTCGCCGTACATCTCGACCGTGCGCCGGTCCCACGGGGCCCGCGCGAGGACGCGCTCGAACAGCACGTCGGAGCCGGCGAGCCACCCCGGCAGGATGCGCAGCAGGGTACCCGCGTTGCGCACGTCGACGAGGCCGCCGGTCGCGGCCTGCGCCGTTCGGAGCCCCACTCCCCTGACGACCACGTCGTCTTCCTGCTCGTCCACGCCGGCGCCGAGGGAGCGGATCGCGTCGAGGGTGGCGACGGTGTCCTCGGCGTGCAGGAAGTTGCGCACGGTC
>JAHWKY010000016.1 GCA_019347575.1 Actinomycetota bacterium
CCATCACGCAGCTGTCGTAGTCGGCGGGGGTGCCGTCGCGGGCACGCAGGATGTCGGGGTCGTAGCGGCGCCAGTCACGCGCTTCCGCGGAAGCGCCCAGCATCGCCCGGGTGGTGGGTAGCGGCGGCCCCGCGGGGGCTTGAACCGGGCCCGGCCCTTACCGTCGTGGATGAGGACCCAGTCCCGTTCGTGCACGAACGTGTGGTGGTAGCCGCGCAGCACGATCAGCGGCTCCTCCTTGCGACCTCCCTCAGCGAGGAGCCGCGACCGTGGCACGCTTGGTTCGTACGCGGTGCCGACGGACGGAGCCAGCGTGGAGTACCTCCGTGATCGCCCATGAGGCGACTCCTGGTGTTCCGGCACGCAGGGGCGGAGTCCGGGGCCGACAAGCCCGACCACGAGCGCCGGTTGACCCCGGAAGGTGAGGCGTCGGCCCGGTCGATCGGCGCGGCGCTCAGACGCGTTGACGAGGTTCCCGACGTCGCCTACTGCTCCGCCGTGGATCGCGCCAGGGCGACGTTGGAGATCGCTGCGGCATCCGGAGCGTGGACGACGCAGACCACCTTCCAGGAAGCCCTGTACATCACGACGGTCGAGGCGACCCTGGACGTGATCGCGCAGGCACCGAACGTCGAGCGCGTGATGGTGGTGGGCCACAACCCGACGTGGGGGGAGCTCGTCGCGGAGCTGACCGGCGAAGCGGTGCGTCTGCGCCCCGCCACCGTCGTGGGCATCGACCTCGCCATCGGTGACTGGGCTGACGTCACGTTCGCACAGGGCGACATCGCCTACGTGCTCCGCCCCGACGACACCTCCGGAACCGTCGACTGACCGGCTCGCTCACAGCGAGTCGGCCAGCTCACGGACCGCTTGCTGCGCCCCGCTCTCGACGGGGCCGCCATGTCCGAAGACCACGACGTCGAAGGTCAAGTCGGCGAGTTTGCGGACGGATGCGTCGGCGGCGTCCATGTCGTCGCTGAACTCGGGGTTGGCGCCACCGATCCCCGCCGGTCCGTCCGGGTCGGCACCAGGGCCGTTCAGCGCGTCGCCGGCCACCAGCAGACCCAGCTCCGGCGCAAGCAACGAGATGTGGCCGGGCGTGTGCCCCGGCGTCTCGATCACATCCATCCCGAAGACCTGGTCGCCGTCACCCACCGGGGTGATCGCGTCGGGCGCCCGGATGGCCTCGATGTCGCCAACGCCCGCGTACGGCGTGACGTCTCCCGCGAGCTCGAGCACGCGGACGATGCTGCCCACGTGATCGGGGTGGCGGTGGGTCAGCACGACGTGCCCCACATCACGCCATCCGACGCCGAGATCACCCAGCGTCGCCTCGATCGCCTCGGAGCTGCCCTCGACGCCGGTGTCGACTATCGCCGCCTCGCCGTCCCGGACGATCACGTAGGCCGACACGAACTCGAGATCGACCCTGCCCCACCGCGCACCAGCATCCGGCTGGCCGGTGGTCGAACCGTCCGCCGGCAGCGCCGTCGCGGTGGGGTCGCCGGGATCGGTCGGGGCCTCCTCGGCGTCGTCGTCACCCCCGCAGGCGACGGCCGCTGCTCCGAGGACCACGGCTCCGACGGTCGTGCGACCGAGATCGACGACGAAGCGCCGTCTGCTCATCCACCGGTTCGTCATGACTACCTCCGTCGGGTCACATCCTGGTACGGATCAGCAGCGGTGCGTGGTCGGAGGGCTTGCTGCCCTTGCGGAAGTCACGCGCGATGCCGACCCATTCGAGCGCGGCCGCGACGTCGGGGCTGACGAGCGCCAGGTCGATGCGCATGCCCAGGTCGCGGTGGAACGCCCCGGCGCGGTAGTCCCACCAGGTGAACCGTTCCGGTCCGGTCTCCGGGGAGACCAGGAACGCGTCCGAGAGTTCCCCCGCGGCCATGACCGCAGCGAGCCGGTCACGCTCGGCCTGGCTGACGTGCGTGCCACCGTGCACGGCCTGCGGGTCCCACACGTCCGCGTCGCGGGGCGCGATGTTGAAGTCGCCGGTGATCACGAGCGGTCCGTCGCCTGCCACCTCGGCGACGCGCTCGCGTACGGCATCGTAGAAGGCGAGCTTGCGCTGGTACTCGGGGTCCTGCAGGGTCCGGCCGTTGACGGCGTAGATACTGATGATGCGGACGCCCTCGACGCTGGCCTCGATCCACCGCGCTTGATCGGGATCGGGCTCGGCCGGCAGGCCGCGGACCACGTCGGTCGGTTCGGACCGCGCGAGGATCGCGACCCCGCCCCACCGCCCCGTGCTGCACTCCACCCCCGAGTACCCCGCGGCCTGCAGCTCGAGCTGGGGGAACTGCTCGGTCGTGCACTTGGTCTCCTGCAGGCACAGCACATCGGGATCGTGCAGCTCGAGGAACTCGACGATGCGGTCCATGCGCTGCTTGATGGAGTTGACGTTCCAGCTCGCGATCAGCACGCGAGGTCCCCTCCGGGCTGGTGCCGACCGTCACGGTAGCGACAGGCGTGACTACCGTGGCCAGCAGGAGGTGGCCGTTGAGCGAGAACGAGGACACCCAGCAGCTCACCGCCTCGCTGCGGACGTGGCTCGCATCGCGGCTGATCGAGGCCGATGATGTCGAGGTCGCTGATCTGCGCGCGCCGGAGGGCACCGGCTTCTCGAGCGAGACCTACCTGTACACGGTGACGTGGACGGTCAGCGGTCGCGAGCACCGCGAGGAGCAGGTGCTGCGGACACGACCGGAGGGGACCACCGTCTTCCGCACCTACGACCTCGAGTCGCAGTACCGCTGCATGGATCTGCTGAGCGCGACCGACGTGCCGGTTCCGACGGTGCGCTGGTACGAACCGGACGCGTCGGTGATCGGTCGCCCCTTCTACGTCATGGAGCGGGTCGACGGCGACATCCCGCCGGACTCCCCGCCCTACCCCATGCTGGGGTGGGTCAAGGACGCGGCACCGAAGGACCAGGCCGTGCTGTGGGACGCAGCGGTCGAGGCGCTGGCTCGCCTGCATCGCCACGATCCGCAGGCGCTGGGCCTGGGCTTCCTCGACCGACCGCAGTTCGGCGCGACCGGTCTCGACCAGCAGCTCGGAGAGTGGACCGACCTGCTCCAGTGGGGACGTGACGGTCGACCGCAGCCGACCATCGACGCCGCCCTCGAGTGGCTCCGCGCCAACCTCCCCGACGACGAGCCCGCTCCCGTCCTGAACTGGGGCGACGCTCGCATCTCCAACATGGTGTTCCGCGACCACCGGCCGGTCGCGCTGCTCGACTGGGAGATGGCCGCGCTCGGTCCACCGGAGGTGGACCTGGGCTGGTTCCTCTACATGGACGCCCAGTTGTCGCTCGGCGTCAACGTCGACCGCCTCCCGGGCTTCGCGTCGCGCGAGGAGACGATCACCACCTACGAGGAGGTGCTCGGACGGACGATCAACGATCTTCACTGGTACGAGGTGTTCGCCGGGTTCCGGTTCGCGATCACGATGACGCGCATCGGCCGCAAGGTCATCACCCAGGGCCACCTGCCGGACGACTCCGATGTCGACCGCAACAACCTCGCCACCCGGTACCTGGCGCAGGTGATGGAACTGCCCTCCCCCGGCGAGCCCGGACCGTTCGGCTGACGACCCGGAGAGGCACGTGCTGACACCCTTCGACGACTACCCCGTCCACCAAGTACCGATCCCTCTCGCGCACGCGTGGAGCGGCGACCACAACCACTACGACCGCTACTTCTTCCACGGCTACGACCTCGACTCGGGGCGCTTCTTCGGGGCAACGATGGGCCGCTACCCGACACGGCACGTCGTCGACGCCGCCTTCTCCGTCGCGCTCGATGGAACCCAACGCTCGGTGTTCGTGTCGGGGCGCGCCCCGACCGATCCCGCCGTCACCTCGCTCGGACCGGTCAGCATCGAGGTCGTCGAGCCGCTGCGGGTGCTCCGCGTCCTCGTGGAGGCGCCGGACCAGGGCCTCGCCGCGGACCTCACCTTCAGCGCCCGGACCGCCGCACTGGAGGAACCTCGTCAGACGCTGCACGACCGCACCCGCGTCATCCTCGACACCACCAGGCTGACACAGTGGGGCACCTGGACCGGCTGGATCGACGATCGCGGCGAGCGGACCGAGATCGTCGACGTCCCGGGTACCCGGGACCGGTCGTGGGGCGTGCGGCCTCTGGCCGCGCCCGGCATCGGGGCGCCGTCTGGGGTGCTGCCGGAGGTGTTCTGGCTGTGGGCGCCGCTGCACCTCGACGACGCGTGCCTCCACGTCGCCATCATGGAGGACGCCGGAGGGCGACGGACCACCGACGCCGCGGTCCGCCTGCCCGTCATCGGTCCGAGCGGGGCGACCTTCGGTCCCCACGTCGAGGTCGAGCACCTGCTGCCCGCGGCGTACGACATCGAGTGGGAGCCGGGCACCCGCCGCGCGCGCCGCGCCGTGCTCCACCTCCGCGGCAGCGACGGGAGCACTCTCGAGGCCGTGCTCGAGCCGGGACCGCGGTTCCTGCTGCGCGGACTGGGCTACGGCCACCCGCAGTGGCACCACGGCGGCTACCGCAGCGAGCTCGAGGTCGCCGGTGACGAGATCGTCCACGCCGACCTCCCCGCGACCGACGGCACCGCCATCCACGTGCAGCAGGCGTGCCGGGTCACGGTCGACGGTCAGGAGGGGGTGGGCGTGCTGGAGCAGCTGTGCTTCGGCCCGCATCTCCCCACGGGCTTGACGGGCTTCCTCGACGGGGCATCGGCTTGAGCGAGGCCAACGCCACCGATGTGGTCGTCGTTGGCGCCGGCTTCGCGGGGCTCACAGCAGCGCGACGTCTGGTCGCGGCGGGGCGGGACGTGCTCGTGCTCGAGGCACGCGACCGGGTCGGCGGTCGCGTGCGCAACCACGACCTCGGCGATGGCGAGGTCGTGGAGGTCGGAGGGCAGTTCGTCGGACCGACGCAGACACGGATCCTGGCGCTCGCCGCGGAGGTGGGCGTTGCCACCTACCCCGTTCACGACGAAGGGCGGCACGTGCTCCACACCGGGGGGACGTGGCGGACGTTCCGTGAGGTCCCGCTGGTGAACCCGCGCGCCCTGCTCGAGGTGGGGCGCGTCTGGGCGAAGCTGCGCCACCTCAGCCGCGCCGTGGATCCCGGGGCACCGTGGACCGCCGATCCCGCACTCGACACCACGACGTTCGACGACTGGCTACGCGAGCACGTCCGTGATCGCGAGGCGGACGCGATGGTCCGGCTCGCCGCGCGCACCATCCTCGCCGCGGAGCCGCGCGAGCCCTCCCTGCTCCACACGGCGTTCTTCGTCGCCTCGGCAGGGAGCGTGCCGGCGCTGACCGAGGTGCGGGGCGGGGCGCAGGAGCGACGCTTCCTCGGGGGATCCAACGCCGTCGCCGAGCGCGTGGCGGACGAACTGGGTGACGCGGTTCGGCTCAACCACGCCGTCACCGCGATCACCTGGTCCGACGAAGGGGTCGCGGTCCGCACGAACCGCGGCTCGGTCAGGGCGCGTCACGCCGTGCTCGCCGTGCCTCCGGCCCTGGCCGCCCAGCTCGCGTTCGAGCCGGGGCTGCCACAACCGCGACGTCGTCTGCTCGACACGCTCCGGCACGGCGACGTCATCAAGGTCAACGTCGTCTACGACCGGCCGTGGTGGCGCGACTTCGGGCTCTCGGGCCAGTCCGCGACCGACGCGGGTCACCTGAGCGCGACGTTCGACAACACCCCGCTCCGCGGGACCCCGGGCGTGCTCATGGGCTTCGTCGAGGCCGACCATGCGCGGGCGCTGCGAGCGCTACCGGCGTCCGATCAGCGCGCGGCGGTGCTGACCGACCTCGAGCGGCTGTTCGGCCCTCGCACCCGCCGCCCCGAGGACGTGGTGATCGTGGACTGGACCATCGACCCCTGGACTCGCGGCTGCTACGGCGCGTACTTCCCGGTCGGGGCGTGGACGGCGTACGGCGCCGCCCTGCGGCCGCCCACGGGTCCCATCCACTGGGCTGGCACCGAGACGGCCGAGCGCTGGATGCTCTACATGGACGGGGCGGTGGAGTCCGGCGAGCGCGTCGCCGGCGAGATCCTCGAGAGCTGACCGAGCGGGAGCACGAACCCGCGGCTGGGCGCAGGGAACCGCTCCCGCTCAGGTCTCGGCGCCACCCTCGGTGCCGGTCGTCGATGCGCTGGACAGGTCAGGCGCGGATGCCGTCGAGGACGATGCCGGGGACCTGCCGCCAGTCGTCGTACGCCTCGAGCCGCAGCAGCTTGCGGATCAGCTGAGGCATGGTCGTGAAGTCGTAGGAGCCGGGTGGCTTCTTGCCGAGGCGCCACGGCCCGCGCGCGACACCCTTCTGCACGTCCTGGAGCAGGAACGTGTTGTGCACGAAGCCGATGCCCGATCCGATGTCATCGAGCGTGTGACCGGGGAAGCCGCCCCACGGCGTCGTGGTGATCCCGTAGCCCAGCGCCGCCCAGGCGTTGACCGCCACGGTGCCGTAGCGGAGATCGGCGATGGCGCGGTCGAGTGCTGCCGCGTTCTCGGCGTCCTTCTGCGTCTTCGGATGGATGAGGACGGTCGCGGCGAGCGTGCCCCACAGGTTGTCGTTGCACCACCGCGTCGCCTCGTACAGGAACGCCGCCACGTCCGTCGCGACGTCCAACGGCACCTCGCAGAACAGGCTCGTGAACGCCTCGGTGCGGTAGGCGATGTCATCGGTCGCGTCGGGATCGAGGTCGGCCACCAGGGTCCAGGGCAGCTCGCCGGGGGCGGGATCGCCGTAGGTCTCGGCCTCGGGGTGCGCGTCGGTGAACAGCTTCCACCGTTCCTCCGCCCCGGGGTAGTAGGCGTGCCGCGTGGGCGCCTCGGCGAGCGCCGCACGGATCGCGTCGAGGAGCTGGTCGCGCTTGGCCCAACGCCGGTGCGTGACGATCATCCGCCCCGCCGCGCAGTTGAACCCGCAGTTGTTGGTCAGCATCGTCGCGATGTGCTTGGCCTGGTACTGGATGTCCGCGTCGCTCCACGGCCCCGGGACGACGATGATCGGGGTCACGTTGCCGAGCTCGCTCGTGATGGGCTTGTCGAGCAGCGGCTCGTTGGCTCGCTTGCGGTCGGCGCCTTCGGCGCCCGGCCCGAACACGATCGCGTCGTGGGTCTTGTCCGAGCCGGTGATGTGGATCGACGTGATCAGCTCGTGGTTGGTCAGGTGCACACCCTGCTCGATGCCGCCGTAGACCACCCGGAGGTAGCCCTCTCGGATGAACGGCTCCATGGCGCGTTCGACGAGTGGCCCCATGTGCTCGTTCACCGGGTTCATCTTGAGAACGCACACCTCGTCCTCGGCGTAGAGCTTGTGCAGGCAGTCCATCGCCCCGATCGGGGCGACGTTGCCGGCTCCGAGGACGAAGCAGACACCGCCGCCACCCTTCTCGCCGAGGTAGTTCGGTGCGGCCGTCACGGTGTCGAGCGTCACGTGGGGCTGCAGCCACACCTCCCCCTTCAGACCGGCGAGCACCACCTGGTCGAGCTTCGACGTGGGGAAGACCGGCACGACGACCTGCCCGTCGGGGCGCGTGAAGGGCTCACCGGGGAACCGGACCTCGCCATGGTCGCGGATGTCGGTGAGCGTGTTGCGCAGCAGCTTGAGGTTGCGGATGAGCGCCCAGGGTCCCGATCCGAGGTCCTCGCCGTCGTACGCGCTGCCGTCCGCGATGTGTTTCGGGGCGCGCGCGGCGCGGTCCCACATCTCGGTGAGTACGAGCGTGGCCTCGATGGCCTCCCCGAGGAGGCGGATGCGGTCGTCGATGCCGAGCGCCAGCCACGCGTCGCGGTGACCCGCGACCTCCGCCACGAGCTTGTCGATCTGCTCGAGGCTGTCGTGCTCGACCTTGCGCTCCGCCTCGGGGATCGCGATCGTCCCGGATATCGGCGTGGTGGTCGGCACGGTGGCGGTCTCCGGTGTCGGCAGTACCTGACGGGGCGTCAGGTTAGACCCGCAGGTCCGTCGCGCGCACCCCGGTACCGTCCGAGACCTCCGGACCGGCGGGCCCTGACGTGCTGCTCCATCGCATCGTGACCACCTCCGCGGCCGTCCGCGCCACCCGCAGCCGCAACGAGAAGGTCACCACCCTCGCGGCACTCCTGACTGACGTGGACCGCGACGAGGTCACCAGCATCGTGTCGTGGTTGTCAGGAGAGACCCGCCAGCCCCGACTCGACGTCGGCTGGTCGGCACTCGGCAGCATCTCCGTGACACCGGCAGAGCAACCCTCGCTGACCGTCACCGAGGTCGAGTCCGCCTTCGACGCGCTGGCAGCGGCAGGAGGTGCTGGCTCGCGACGGGCACGTCTCGACACCCTGGAGGAACTCCTCAGCCGAGCGACCGAGGAAGAGCAGAGCTTCCTTCGAGGCCTCGTACTCGGCGAACTCCGCCAGGGCGCGCTCGCCGGCGTGGTCACCAAGGCGGTCGCGGCAGCGGCAGGGGTCGACGAGCAGGACGTCCGACGGGCGTCGATGCTCGGCGGCAACCTCGGCATCGTGGCGCGCGACGCACTCACCGAGGGCCCCGCCACGCTCGCGACCTACCGCCTCGAGCTGTTCCGCCCGGTCCAGCCGATGCTCGCGGCGACCTCACCGTCGGTCACCGACGCGCTCGACGAGCTGGGCGAGGCGGTGGTCGAGCGCAAACTCGACGGGGCGCGGGTGCAGATCCACCGGCGCGGGGACCAGGTCCGGGTGTTCACGCGCAACCTTCGGGAGATCACGGGTGAAGTGCCCGACGTCGTGTCGCAGGCCTTGACGGTCAACGCCGATCCCTACGTGGCCGACGGCGAGGCCATCGCGCTGCGCCCCGATGGCCGCCCCCACTCGTTCCAGACGACCATGGCGCGTGTCAGTACGACGGACGACAACGTCGAGGACAGCAACCGCCTGCCGCTGTCGTTGTTCCTGTTCGATCTGCTCCACGCCGATGACGAGGACGTCCTCGACCTGCCCCTGCGGGAGCGGCTCGCCCGACTCGACGAGATCGCGCCCCTGTCCATCCGCGCCGACCGCATCGTCACGGCGGACCCCGAGATCGGCGAGTCGTTCCTCGACCAGACCCTCGAGAGCGGTCACGAGGGGGTGATGGTCAAGAACCCCGACGCTCCCTACGAGGCGGGGCGCCGCGGCAAGGCGTGGCGCAAGGTCAAGCTGGCCCACACCCTCGACCTCGTCGTCCTGGCGGTCGAGTGGGGCTCGGGGCGACGTCGGGGCATGCTCAGCAACCTCCACCTCGGGGCCCGCGACCCGGAGACGGAGGGCTTCGTGATGCTCGGCAAGACGTTCAAGGGACTCACCGACGACATGCTCGCCTGGCAGACCGAGCGTTTCCTCGAGCTCGAGACCGGACGCAGCGGACACGTCGTGCACGTCCGTCCCGAGCAGGTGGTCGAGATCGCCTTCGACGGTGTGCTGCGTTCGACGCGGTACCCCGGCGGGCTGGCGCTTCGGTTCGCGCGGGTCAAGGGCTACCGCCCCGACAAGGATCCCCACGAGGCCGACACCATCGACACGGTCCGGGCGATCCACCGCGGTGATCTCGCCCCGCGCCGCCACGCGTAACCCCGACCGGTGAGGGCACGCACCTGCTGCACCTGAGGATCTAGGGTTCCGGGGCGCGGAGCCAGCTGGCGCTAGTTTGCCAGGCCCGAGACGGGAGGTCGCGTGGGGCGCCGAACGGCTGCACTGGTCCTCGTTCTGGCCGGTCTCGCTCTGGCCTCGGCTCCCACGACCGCCGCAGCGGCAGCTGCTCCGACCATCCAGCACATCCGTCCGGCCGCAGGTGAGGTCGTCACCGGCACCACCCGGATCATCGCCGTCCTGAGTTCGCCCGCAGGCGTGAGCCGGGTGACCGTGTTCCAGGTCGACGGGATCGACCAGCCCTACGAGCTGGACACCGGACGCGGCCTCCTCGACGCTCGACTCGATCTCGACCCCGGCCACCACATCGCGCACATCGAGTTCCGCGACGGCGATGGGCACCTCGCCAGCCGCCTGTGGCGCTTCGGTGTCAGCGGCCTGCGCACCGACTCGGTGGCAGGGGCCGACCGCCTGTCGACCGCCGTCGAGATCAGCCGCTCCAACTTCTCCGAGGACGGATCGGCCCCCGCGGTCGTGCTCGCACGCTCCGACGACTTCCCCGACGCACTCGCGGCGGCCCCGCTCGCCGTGCACGTCGGCGGACCGCTCCTGCTGACCCCCAGCGACGGGCTCGCGTCGGCCACGGCTGCCGAGCTGAGTCGGGTGCTGACGGACGATGCGACGGTCCACCTGCTCGGCGGGGAGCAAGCCCTCAGCGACGAGGTCGTGGACGACGTGGGTGACCTCGGCTTCGACGTGGTGCGTCACTCCGGTCCCGACCGCGCCGGGACAGCAGCCGCCGTCGCGCGTGTGCTCGCGGAGAGCACGACCGCGGTCGTCGCAGCGGGCGCCGCGTTCGCCGACGCCCTCGCGGTCGCCGCGCCCGCCGCTCGTGAGGGCCTGCCGATCCTGCTCACGGGCACCGACGAGCTGTCGGCCGCGACCGAGGAGGTGCTGCGCGAGCGCGACTTCGACGAGGTGCTCGTCGTGGGCGGGCCGGAGGCGGTTAGCGCCGACGTCGTGGAGGCGATCGGGCGGACGGGAGCGCGGGTCCGCCGCCTCGCCGGTGACGATCGCTACGAGACCGCAGCCACCGTCGTCGAGCACTTCGGTGGGACGAGCGAGCAGTTCGTCCTCGCCAGCGGACAGGGCTTCGCGGACGCACTGGCGGGAGGCCCCTACGCCGCACGTCTGGGATGGACGCTGCACCTCAGCCGCAGTGACGGACTGCCACCTGCGCAGTCAGCGGCCGTCGCGGCGACCGATCCGGTCCGGGTCCGTCTGCTGGGAGGTCCCGCCGCGCTACACGAGCGTGTGCGTGGCGACCTCCACCGCGCGATGCTCGGTCACGTGGACGGTCCCCGGGAGGTCGATCTGCAGCCCGTCCACAGCGCGGTGACCAACAGCCTGTCGACGATCGAGATCGGGTTCGATCGCGACCTCGAGCTGGCGCACTCGGTGATCCACGCCACCATCGATGGAGCCGAGATCACCGGACGCACGGTGCAAGGCGACTTCCGGGACCACCTGGTCTTCCAGACCGTGGACCTGCCGTTCACGCCCGAGCCCGGCATCGACCACACCGTCGACGTCTACGCGGCAGCGTTCGACGGCGAGCACTGGCGCCACATCCAGTACGCGTTCACGTACCGCAAGCTCGATCTCGGGCGGGGGGATACCGGCCCGGTCGTGGTCGCGATCCAGAACCGCCTCACCGAGCTCGGCTACTGGCTCGGTCGCGCGGACGGGACCTTCGGGTTCGTGACGTCGCAGGCCATCATGGCGTTCCAGAAGTACGAGGGACTGCCGCGTACGGGCGAGGCCGACACGGTCACACGTGAGCGCCTCGAAGCCGCGACACGCCCGGTCCCACGAGCCACGAACCGGTCGGGGCGCTGGGTCGAGATCGACAAGACCCGGCAGGTGATGATGTTCATCGTCAACGGTCACGTGGAGTGGGCGATGAACACCTCCACCGGGACCGAGACCTACTACACCCGCCGCGACGGTAGCCGCGGTTTCGCCCACACGCCGGAGGGCTGGTTCACCTTCAACCGCCAGATCGACGGGATGCGCGAGGCCGAGCTGGGACGGTTGTGGCGACCCAAGTACTTCACGAGCGCCGGCCACGCCATCCACGGCTCGGGGTCGATACCTGCCCACCCGGCATCGCACGGCTGCGCCCGGCTCAGCAACCCCGCCATCGACTTCGTGTGGGCTGCCGATCTCGCCCCCCTGGGCACCCCCCTGTTCATCTACCGCTGACTCGAGGAACCACCGGATGCGGTGGTTGTTGCGGTCGTCGCGGGGTTAGGGGTCGGTATCGCCACCCATCCACACGACGATAGTGCCGTGACAGAACCAGCCCCAGGGTCGATGTCGGTGATGCGGTGCGAGATGGCACCGGATCACGTACATCGACGAGACGCTACCGGTCGCCCCGCCAACTCCGTCGCCCGGTCGTCAGCCACTCCGCCTCCCACAACCAGATGGTCAGCGGCCAGATGAGTCCGGCACCGATCGCGATCCAGCGCGCAGATCGGCGCGATCGACCCTGTCGGAGGTTCCAGCGGAGGCTCTTGCGGGCGACGACCACGGCGACCAGCATGTACACGATGAGCGCGAGCGCGATGGCGAGGAGCAGGTACGTCGTCACGACACGACCGCGGCGATGACGCCGGCGACGAGCTCCTCGAGGCCCCAGGCGATGCCGTCGAAGTCGGCGCTGCGACCGAGGCGAACGATGACCAGCTCCGCGGACGGCACGACCACGAGCTGCTGACCCTCGTTGCCGCTGGCCCAGTAGGCATCGGGCGGGACCGACGGCATCCGGCGGGTCCCGTCGGGTCCGCTGTTGAGCCACCAGTGCGCCCCGTACGGCGTCTCCCCCGTGTCGAGCCGTGCGGGGGACGTCGAGTAGGCGACCCAGCCGTTGGGCAGGAGCCGCTCACCGTTCCAGAAGCCGTCCTGCAGGAACCACTGGCCGAACCGGGCCCAGTCCTTCGCCGAGGCGTACAGGTTGGACGAGCACACCGGGTCAGCGGCCGCGTCCGGCTCGAGCACCGCCGTGTGCATGCCGAGCGGGGCGAAGATCAGCTCGCGGACGAGATCGGCGTCGGCGTCCGCCTCACGGTGCAAGACGTCGCAGAGGATGTTGGTGTTACCGCTCGAGTAGTGCCACCGTGACCCAGGCGGAGCCTCCAGCGGCTTGGACGCCGCGTACTCGCCGGTGTCGCCGGCACGGAACAGCATCCGCGTCGCGTCGGTCCCGGGGTCGTAGACCTCCTCGAACTGCAGGCCGGTGGCCATGTGGAGCAGGTGCTCGACCGAGATGTTGCGGCGATCATCGGTCGTCCACACGGGTAGAAGATCGGTCTGGTCGATCTCGATGACGCCCTCGCGGACGAGGCGTCCGGTCAGCGCGTTGGCGACGCTCTTGGTCATGGACCAGCCGATGAACGGTGTGTCGGGCTCGATCCCCTCCGCGTAGCGCTCGGCGACGAGCCGACCGTCGTGGAGGACGACCACCGCGCGGGTGTCCTTGATCCGACCTTCGTCGTCATCCTCGTCGAACGCCACGTCGATCGCCGCGTCGAGCTCCGCCGGTACGGACGCCGGTCCTGCGTCCCCGAAGGGCCACGGAACACCGGACCGTGCCAGGTCGACCGACGTCGGTGGTGGCAGGTCGGGTCGCTCCTCCGCCAGGGTGCAGCCGTAGCCCGGCGTGAACCACGCCGTCGATCCCCACACACCGAGCAGATCGGCGTCGACGCGACCGGACGCCTCGTCGATCGAGGTGCGCAGGAACGGCACCAGCGGGTTGCCGGGGAAGTCGTGCTCGACCGCATCGGGCGGGCGCTCCGACACGAACACACCAGAGCACAGCATCTTCGCGGCGTACCCGGTCACGACCGGGGCGATCGGTCGCAGGTACCACCAGCCCCCGGCGATGAGCACGGTCAGGACGAGCACGGAGATCGCCACGACCCGTCTACTAGCGTTCCTCCGACGCGGGAGGGTCGACGTGGTCGGGTTCGGCGGCACCATCGGACGGTACTACCACGAGTCCGAGGCGTGGTGGCCAGCGCGACCGTCACCGCCACAGGACGCCCCGAACGTGGTCGTCGTGCTGCTCGACGACGTCGGATTCAGTCAGCTCGGGTGCTTCGGCTCCGACATCGACACCCCGGTGATGGACGGGTTGGCCGCGAACGGCCTGCGCTACACCAACTTCCACACCACCGCGCTGTGTTCCCCGACCCGAGCAGCGCTGCTCACCGGCCGCAACCACCACCGCAACGGCATGGGTCGGATCATCGAACTCGCAACGGGCTTCCCGGGCTACACCGCGATGATCCCGCGTGAGAACGGGATGCTGCCCGAGACGCTGGTCCCCCACGGCTACGCCGCGTACGCCGTCGGCAAGTGGCACCTCACACCCGACGACGAGACCCACCTCGGGGCGACGCGACGGCGCTGGCCGCTGGGACGGGGCTTCGAGCGCTTCTACGGCTTCTTCAGCGGCGAGACCCACCAGTTCGCTCCCGCGCTCGTGCACGACAACCACTTCGTGGAACCGCCGGCGTCGATCGAGGACGGCTACCACCTGACGGGCGACCTCGTCGACCGCAGCATCGAGTTCCTGTCCGACCTCCGACAGGTCGACCCTGCGAAGCGCTTCTTCCTCTACCTCACGACCGGCGCGTGCCACTCGCCCCACCAAGCACCACGCGAGTGGATCGAGCGCTACCGCGGGGAGTTCGACGCGGGCTGGGACGCGTGGCGCGACGCGGCGTTGGGCCGTCAGATCGCATCCGGTGTCCTGCCCGAGGGCACGCGCCTGTCCCCTCGCCCCGACCACGTCCCCGCCTGGGCCGACCTGTCCGACGACGAGCGCCTGGTGTACGCGCGCTACATGGAGGCGTTCGCGGGGATGCTGAGCCACACCGACCACGAGCTCGGACGGCTGATCGCGCACCTCGAACGGGCCGGCGAGCTCGACGACACGCTGATGCTGGTGCTCAGCGACAACGGCGCCTCGTCCGAGGGTGGTCCCGAGGGGAGCCTGAACGACGTGATGCAGTGGAACGCGCTGCCACGGACCGCGGCCGACGCACTCGAACGGATCGACGACATCGGCGGCCCGCGCGCGCACAACAACTACCCGTGGGGCTGGACCGTCGCCGGCAACACCCCGTTCCGACGCTGGAAGCGCGAGACGCACGAGGGCGGGGTCGCCGATCCGCTGATCGTGCACTGGCCCGCTGGCATCGGGGCGCGGGGCCAGCTGCGGCGCCAGTACGTCCACGCCATCGACCTCGCTCCCACCATCCTCGACGCCGTGGGCATCGAGCCGCCCGAAGCGATCGACGGCGTGGCACAGTCGTCGCTGGACGGCGTCAGCTTCCGTTCGACGTTCGACGACGCGGACGCGGCCGAGGTGAGGACGACCCAGTACTACGAGATGTTCGGGTGCCGCGCGATCTACCACGAGGGCTGGAAGGCGGTCACCTACCACGCGTTCATGCAGCCCCCGGGGTCGTTCGACGAGGAGCCGTGGGAGCTGTACGACCTGCGCACCGATCCGACGGAGCTCGACGACCTGTCCGCCGCCGAGCCGGAGCGGCTGCGCGCGATGGTGCAGCGGTGGTGGGACGAAGCGGAACGCAACCAGGTGCTTCCGCTGGACGACCGACCGCTGTCGGATCTCGTGCTCGACCGCCCCGACGGGCTGCCGCCCCGCTCGCGCTACGTCTACGCGCCCCACGCCGGGATGGTGCCGGAGGCGGCCGCCGTCAACCTCAAGAACCGCAGCCACCAGGTCACCGCCGACATCGAGTGGCCCGACGGAGGCGCCGAGGGCGTCCTGATCGCGCAGGGCTCGATCCTCGGGGGCTGGACGTTGTTCGTCCGCGACGGGGCGCTGACCTACGTTCACAACCTGTCGGGGCACCACGAGGACCGGGTGAGCGCCCCGCTGGGACTCGGCCCCGGCGCTCACACCGTTGGCTACCGCTACGAGCAGGCGGGACACGAGAACCGCGGCACGGTGCGGCTCGTCGTGGACGATGCCGTCGTGGCGCACGGCGACATCGACTTCTACACGCCGATCCGCTGGTCGTTGGTGGGACACGGCCTCACCGTGGGCTACGACGGCATCCTCGCGGTGGTCGAGGACTACGCGAGCCCGTTCCGGTTCAACGGGGTGCTGCACCGCGTGGTCGTCGATGTCGACGGCGAACCGTTCGTCGATCCGGAAGGTGAGGCAGCGGTAGCGGTCGCGACCCAGTGATGGAACTACTCGAGACCTGGCGGTCACGGAGCCGCGAGCCCCGCTACGTCCATCGACGACGCGCGATCGTGGGGGCGGTGGTCGCACTCACGTTGCTCGGGGCACCCATGCTGTGGTGGAACGCGGTCGGACCCGAGCGGCTCGAGGGCCTCGACCTCGGGGCGGTGCCATCCCCTCGAGCCGCCGCCGCCACCGAGATCCCGGTCGCGTCAGAACTCGACCTCGGCGAACACGTGAAGGTGTTCGTGCTCTTCTCGACCGGATCGACGGGCGTTTCCCGCGAGGAGGCCCGCCGTCTGCGCATCAACGACCTCGAGGAGCGGGGCGGAGACCTGCTGACCGACACCGTGCTGCTGCTCGTGACCGATCCCGCGACGCGACAGGCCGCACTCGTCTCGGTCCCCCGCGACCTGTGGCTGTTCGACCGGGGGCACCGCATCAACGAGACCTTCGCGCGGCACGGACTGCAGGCCTTCCTCGACGACATCGCCGCCGTGACGGGTCTTCCGGTCCACCACGTGGTACGGGTGAACTTCGCGTCGTTCGCTCGACTCGTCGACGGCATCGGAGGAGTCGCGCTGGCGGTCGAGCGGCCCCTGGCCGACCTCTACGCCAACCTCTACGTGCCCCGGGCGGGGTGCTGGCGCTTCGACGGGGCAGCGGCGCTGGCGTACGCACGATCACGACACACCCTCACCCGCTCGCGTGATGCGTGGGTCACCGACCGGTCCGCCTCGGACCTGCACCGCACGGGACGTCAGCGACAGCTGCTCGCCGCGGCCTGGGAGCAGGTACGGGGGCCAGGGATAGTCGGCGACATCCCCGACCTGATCCGCGCCGCGAACGACCTGACGTTCGACGCGGCTCTCGGGATGGGCGACCTGCTCGACCTGGCGCGGACGTTCTCCGACGTCGCGGCTGGGCGGGTCGAGAGCTACGTGCTGCCCACGGCGGGGCGCCGGATGGGACGAGCGGCCGCTCAGGTGCTCGACCAGCAGCTCGCCGCTCCTCTGTTGGACCGGCTGCGGAGCTGGCCACCCGGGGACGAGCCTGCTTCCGCCGCGACCGAGACCGCCCCGACCGACCCCGCCCCGCCCGACCCTGGCCCGACCGAGACCGGCTCGACTGAAACGGCCCCGACCGCGGCCGCCTCCTCCGAGCCCACACCGAGGCGCACGCCGTCGCGGCCGGTGCCCCGACCGTCGGTGTCACCACGCACGCTGCCGGAGCCGCCCGCCGGCTGCACCCGCGGGACCGCCAGCGTGCTGCCGGATCCGCTCGGTCCGCTGCTCGACATCGTCCGTGGATCGCGCCCGGGTCCGGACGAGAGGCCGTCGCCGATGGCAGAGACGACCGAACCGACACCGGAGCCGTCGGGAACACCGACCGAGGCCCCGTCCGAGGGACCGACCGAGCGCGACAGCCCGTTGGTGCCGATCGTCCCTCCCACGCTCCCCGCTGGGAGCGAGGGCTAGCCTCGTCCAGTCCGACCGGAGCCTGGGGACGGTGCGGCTGTCACCTCGAGCGCAGCGCGTGCTGGGCGCCCTCATCGAGAAGGCGCTCGCCACACCGCAGCAGTACCCGCTGTCCCTGAACGCCCTGCGCAACGCCACCAACCAGTCGACCGGACGCGACCCGGTGGTGGACTACGACGAGACGCAGGTCGAGGAGGGGCTGCGCGATCTGCGCGAGCAGCAGCTCGTGCGCACGCTGTTCGCCCGCGGTTCGCGGACACCCAAGTACGAACACCTCCTCGACGAGGCGTTGTCGATCGGCGCCCCGGAGCTCGCGACCCTTGCGCTCCTGGTGCTACGTGGGCCACAGACGGTCGGTGAGATCCGCACACGCAGCGACCGCCTCCACCCGTTCGGCTCGCTCGAGGAGGTCGACGCCACGCTCGAACGCCTCGCGTCGCACCACCTCGGACCGTTCGTCGAACGCCTTCCCCGCCAGCCGGGCCAGAAGGAGCCACGCTACCGCCACCTCCTCGGGGACGACGTCGACGGAGCCGAGGCACGATCGGCAGCCACCGACGGCGGGACCTCGGAGGTCGAGCAGCTCCGTGCGGAGGTCGCCGCCCTGCGCGCGGAGGTCGGGGCGCTGCGCGACGAGATCGCCGTCCTCCGCGCCGCGACGCCTCCGACGCCTCCGCCCGCTCGCCCGGACTGAACCGATCGGTGTCCCGGTTCCGGTGCCATCTGGCACCGGGATGGGTACACCGACGCTCTACGCGGCGGACGGTCGCCCCGCCGACCAGCTCGCGTGCAGACGCGCGTAGGGTCCCTCGGCCGCGACCAGGTCGCTGTGCCTGCCGCGCTGGACCAGCCGTCCGTCGTCGAACACGAGCACCTCGTCGGCGCTCTCCGCGGTCGCCATCCGGTGGGCGATCGTCACCGTCGTCCGTCCCTCGGCGAGACGCCGCAGCGCGCGCTGGAGCCGGACCTCGGTCGCAGGGTCGACCGCCGACGTGGCTTCATCGAGCACGAGGATGTCGGGATCCGCGACGTAGGCGCGGACCAGCGCCACCAGCTGGCGCTCGCCCGCGGACAACGCCCCGCCCCGCTCACCCACCGGCGTGTCGAGACCCCGGTCGAGGCCCGAGAGCCAGTCGTCGAGACCCAGCGTCGTGAACGCTTCGCCGATCTCGTCGCGCCGGATCCCGGGGCGCCCCATCGCGACGTTGTCGGCGATCGAGCGGTCGAGCAGTGTGCCGTCCTGGGGCACCATGACGATGCGGCGCCGCAGGCTGTCGAAGCGCACGTCGCGGACGTCGACACCGCCGATGGTGACGCGCCCGCTCGTCGGGTCCATGAGCCGGGTCAGCAGCTTGGCGAAGGTGGTCTTACCGGAGCCGGTCTCCCCGACGACCGCGAGCTCGGTGTGGGCCGGGATCATCACGTCGACGTCGCGCAGCACCCGCGGTCCGAGGGGCGCGGCGTGCCACCCCACGGGCCCGGCTCCCGGTTCCGGACGCGGGTAGGCGTACGACACCTCCTCGAAGCGGATGTCGAGGGAGCCGTCGGGCAGAGCCACGCCGTCGGGAGGATCGGCCACGTCGGGCTCGAGGTCGAGGATGTCGAGCACCCGCCGCCACCCCGCGACCGCCGTCTGAGCCTCGTTGATGGTCTCGGACAGGATCCTCACCGGGTGGTCGAAGAGCGTGACGAGGAAGAAGAACGCTGTCAGCGTGCCCGCGCTCAGCGAGCCGTCGACCCCGAGCACCACCCCGACCACGACGACGGCCGCGGTCGCGGTCGACGCGAACAGCTCGCCCGTCCCGGACAGGGCAGCGGAGAACCAGCCGGCCCGCACTGCGACGTCCTCGTACTCCCCGATGGCGTCGTGGACGCGGGACTCGGTGCGCTGCTCGACGCCGTAGGCCTTGACGACCGGCGCCGCGACGACGCTCTCGGCGAGCGCGCCGAGCATCGAGCCCATGGCCCGTCGAACGTGGTCGTAGAGCCGGTTCAGGCGCAGCTGGAACCAGCGCACGATGCGCGCGAAGGGCAGGAAGGACACGAGCACGACGAGCGTGAGCTGCCACGAGTACACGAACATCACGACCGTCGCGACGATGACCTGACCGGTGCTCGTGATGAGGTTGAGGCCTCCCCACTGGAAGAACCGGCTGATCTGGTCGAGATCGCTGGTCACGCGGGACACCAGCGCGCCCCGCTGCTCGGTGCCCTGGTGGAGGATCGACAGGTCGTGGATGTGGCGGAACGCGCGGACCCGGAGGTTGGAGATGGCGGTCTCCACGGTCTTGGCCAGACGCGTGTTCATGGCGGCAGCGAACAGCGCGGTCAGGCCCACGGCGACGCCAGCCACGAGCACGAGCCGCAGCGTGGCGCCGATATCGACCGGTCCCGCGCCGCCGCCGAGCCCACGATCGATGGTGACCTGCACCGCGATGGGCACGATGGCGCGCCCCGCCGTCGCCACCAGAGCGAAGGTCAGGGTCAACGGCAGACCGATGCGGAGTTCCGGGCTGAGCCGCAGCCCGCGCATCGCGGTGTGCCACGCGCCCTCGGTCGCGGTCCGGTCCTCGTCCTGGCGTCGCTCGCTCATGCTGCGTCGCCCTCACGGTGGTCGTACGCGGTCAGCAGTTCGGCGTACTCGGGTACCTCCTCGAGCAGGCGGTCGTGGGAACCCCGGGCCGACGCGCGTCCGCCGCGCACGAACACGACCTCGTCGGCGAGCGCCACCGTGGCCCGGCGGTACGCGATCACGATGACGGTGGCGGGCAGCTCGCTCTCTCGAAGCCCCTTCAGGATCGCGGCCTCGACCGCAGAGTCCACCGAGGACGTGGCGTCGTCGAGGATCAGCAGACGAGGCCCGCGCACCAGCGCGCGAGCCAGGGCGACACGCTGCCGCTGACCACCTGACAGCGTTGCCCCACGCTCGCCGACCGGTGTGTCGTACCCCTGTGGGAGCCGTGAGATGAACCCGTGGGCTTGGGCGAGCTGGGCGGCTTCGACGACACGGGCGTCATCGACGTCCTCGCCGAGGGTGATGTTGTTGCGGACCGTGTCGTCGAACAGGAACGAGTCCTGGAACACCACCGCGATGTCGCGGGCGAGGGCGGGGCGCGCCAAGCTGTCGAGCGCCGCGCCGTCGTAGCGCAGTTCGCCACGGTCGGGGTCGACGAGTCGGACCAGCAGCTGCGCGACCGTCGACTTGCCCGATGCGGTGGGGCCCACGACCGCGATCGTCCGACCGGGGGCGATGTCGAAGTTGATGTCCTCGACACCGCGGGTGTGCTCGTCCTCGTCGGCCGGAGGCGGGGCATCTCCGCGGGACACGGGGTGGTGGTAGCGCACGCGGTCGAGGTCGATGGCGGCTCCTCCTCCCCCACCGCCGGACGCCTCCCCGTAGCGCTGGTACGCCGACGCGTCGAGCACGCGCTCGACCCGCTCCCAGCCGGCGACGGAACGGGGGAACTCTCCGAGGAGCCAGCCGAACACCCGCATCGGGAGCGCGAGCAGACCGAAGAGGTAGGCGAACTGCACCAGATCGCCGGGCGTGAGATCGCTGTTCTGGACCCGCCACACCCCGACCAGCAGCACGAGCAGGATGGCGACGTTGGGTAGCGCCTCGACGAGCGGATCGAACCTGGCACGGAGGCGCCCGAGCTCGACCATCCGGTCGCGGAGGTCGTCGCTGTGGTCGCGGAACCGCTCGGTCTCGTCGGTCTCGCGTCCGAGGACCTTGACGACCAGTCCGGCGTCGATGCTCTCGTGGGCCACGTTGGAGACGTCCGAGCGCAGCTCCTGTGCCGCGGTGGCCACGACCGCCATGCGTCGCTGGTAGTTCCAGTTGAGGTAGGCGAGCAACGGGCCGACGGTGAAGCCGACGGCGGCGAGGAACAGGTCGGAGAGGACGAGCAGGACACCGGTCACGAGCAGCATGACACCGACGCCGATGGCCATCGGCAGCGGGGCGATCGTGAAGAAGGCCGACTCGACGTCGGCGTTCGCGACCGACAGCAGCTCCCCCGTCGTGTGGCGACGGTGCCACTCGATCGGCAAGGCGAGGTACTGACGCGTGACGCGGCGACGGAAGACCGCCTGGAGCCGGTACTGCATCAGGTACGCCCCGTAGCGCCGGCCGAGGATCCCCAGGGCCCGCACCGCGGCCACGATGAGGATGGCCGCCGCGCCGATGGCCAGTGACGCACGGCCCACCTCGCCAGCCTCGAACGCGGGGAGGACCACGCGGTCGGTCACCCGTCCGAGCACGACCGACCCGCCGACCGTCGCCAGGGCGTACAGGACCGTCCCCGCGGTGCCCAGGGCGAAGGCGCGAGGCTCGGTCCGGATCGCGAGCGCCAGGACCTGCAGGCCCCTGCGGAACACGGCTGGTTCGGTGGTGGTGGTCACAGACCGGCAAGGCTACGGAACTCCGGGTGAGGCACCGCATCCGTCCGCTCCCGAGTGGGTGCAGGCCGACCCGCTAACCGGGTCCGGATGCACACGCTGGGTGTAGGAGGGGTGGCCTAGGCTGGAGTGCGTGTCCTCCACGATGATCCGTCTCGAAGGCGTGACCAAACGGTTCCGCGGCGCCGCCGCACCCGCGGTGGACGCTCTCGACCTCGAGGTGCCGCAGGGCGAGATCGTGATGCTGGTCGGGCCTTCGGGGTGCGGGAAGACGACCACGCTCAAGATGATCAACCGGCTCGTCGAGCCCTCCTCGGGTTCGATCCAGATCGACGGCGAGGACGTCCTCGCGACACCACCCCACGAGTTGCGCCGCCGTATCGGCTACGTCATCCAGCAGATCGGGTTGTTCCCTCACCGCACGATCGCCCAGAACATCGCGACCGTGCCCGAGCTGCTGGGGTGGGACGAGGGCCGCATCCAGGCACGCGTCGACGAGCTGATCGAGCTCATGCACCTCGATCCGGCCATGCTCGGCCGCTTCCCCTCCGAGCTGTCGGGTGGCCAGCGCCAGCGCGTGGGTGTCGCACGAGCGCTGGCGGCCGACCCGCCGGTGCTGCTGATGGACGAGCCCTTCGGGGCGGTCGATCCGCTCGTTCGGGCCCGGCTGCAGGAGCAGCTGCTGCAGCTGCAGCACCAGGTGCAGAAGACGATCGTGTTCGTCACCCACGACATCGACGAGGCCATCCGCCTCGGTGACCGCATCGCGGTGCTGAACATCGGGGCGCGCCTCGAGCAGTTCGCCCCGCCCGCCGAGCTCCTCGCCAAGCCCGCGACCGACTTCGTCGCGGCCTTCCTCGGCTCCGAGCGCGGACTCCGCCGTCTGGCGCTGCTCCCGGTGCGAGATCTGGATCTGGACCACGGTCCGGTCGTGCACGCGGACGACGGCGCCGCAGCTGCCCGCCGCGCGATGAACGCCTACGGCGTCGACTGGTTCGGCGTCACCAGCTCCGACGGGCGTGCCCTCGGCTGGGCCTGGGGCACCGATCTCCAGGGCGTCGACGACCTCGCCGATCTGCCGTTGCGCCCGTTCGCCGCGTCGATCCAGGCGGACGCGTCGCTGCGCGAGGCCCTCGACGCGATCGTGACCACCCAGAACAACGTGGCCGTGGTGTGCGACGGCGATACCTACGTCGGCATGCTCTTCGTCGACCACGTCGGGGCGGAGCTGATCCGGTGACCCTGGCGCAGACCGGACAGCCCTTCTTCCGCTGGAACTGGGTGATCGACCACCTCGACGACATCGCCGAAGCGACGCGCGAGCACGTGCTGCTGACCTTCCTCGCCGTCGGGATCGGGTTCGTGCTCTCGCTGGTGCTCGGCATCCTCAGCCTGCGCAACGAGCGTCTCTACGGGTGGGTCACCGGCGCGGCCGGGATCCTGTACTCCATCCCGAGCCTGTCGGCGTTCGCCCTCCTCGTGCCCTTCTTCGGTCTGTCGCTGACCAGCGCCGTGATCCCCCTGGTGACCTACACGCTCCTGATACTGGTCCGCAACATCGTGACGGGACTGCGGGGCGTGGACGCACACGTGGTCGAGGCCGCGCGCGGCATGGGCTACAGCAACCGGGCGGTGCTGTGGCGGGTCGAGATGCCGCTGGCGTTGCCGGTGATCATCGCGGGGGTCCGCATCGCCACCGTGACGACGGTGGGACTGGTGACCGTCGCATCGCTCATCGGGTATGGGGGGCTGGGCGGGATGATCCTTTCGGGTCTGCGCGCCCGCTCGATCCCGTTCCCCACCGAGATCATCGTCGGCACCGTGGGGGCCGTGCTCCTCGCGGCCGTGCTCGACGTGACCCTCCTGCTCGCACAACGGCTCATGACCCCCTGGCGTCGCCGCGCCACGGCGTTGTAGGGGGCTGACGTGGAGTTGCTCACCGACGTGGTCGCGTGGTTCACCGACGGGGCGAACTGGTCCGGCCCGCGGGGCGTACCGGCGCGGACGCTGCAGCACCTCTGGCTGTCCGTGGCGGCGACGCTGATGGCTGCCGGCGCCGCCCTTCCCCTCGCGTTATGGCTCGGTCACCGCCGCCGTGCCGAGTTCCTGGCCAACGCGGTCGTCAACATCGGACGGGCGATCCCCAGCTTCGGCGTCATCATCTTCCTCGCCGTCGCCTGGATCACCCGCGGCTGGGACATCGTCTTCTGGCCTCTGGTGCTGTCGATGGTCCTGTTGGCGCTGCCACCCATCTTCACCAACGCCTACATCGGCGTCGCCGATGTGGACCGCGCGCTCGTCGAAGCCGGCCGCGGCATGGGGTACACCGAACCGCAGCTGCTCCGTCGGGTCGAACTTCCGGCGGCGATGCCGGTCCTGCTCGCCGGGCTGCGCATCGCCTTCGTGCAGGTCGTGGCGACGGTCGCTCTCGGGGCGGTCGTCACCGGCCGCACCGGCGGCTTGGGGGTCTACATCATCAGCGGCTTCGCCCGTCTCCGCAGCGGAGGTGACATCGAGGTGCTCGCCGGCGCCATCCTCGTCGCGCTGCTGACGCTGCTGTGCGAACGTGCCTTCACGTTCGGGGAGCGGCGACTGCTCCCGGCGGGGCTCCGACCCACGCGCGGACCGGCCGGGGCGCAGCCCGCCTCATGAGCCCGGGTGCGAGCAACTAGCGTGCGGCGACTAGCGTGGTCACCCCACCCGGCAGCGCGTAGCAGCCCACCTCCGTCCCGTTCCGTGAAAGGTCCCCCCATGAAGCTCACCCTCCGCCGTGCCGTGGCGGCCGTCGCCGTCCTCGGTCTGGCACTCACCGCGTGCGGTGGCGATGACGACACCCCCGAAACTGGCGGAACGGACGGGACCGACGGCACCGCCCCCCCGACCGCGCCCGACGACGGCGGCATCCCCACGGACGGGCCGACGATCACCGTGGGCTCGTTCAACTTCGCCGAGTCGCAGATCCTCGGCAACATCTACGCCATCGCGCTGGAGGATGCCGGCTACCCGGTCGAGACCAGACTCGACCTGGGCTCGCGCGAGGTGATCCTGCCCGAGCTCGAGTCAGGGAACATCGACCTGCTGCCCGAGTACGTCGGGTCGGCGCTGCAGGTCGGCTTCGGTGTGGAACCTTCGGGTGACCTCGAGGAGTCGGTCACCGCACTCCAGAGCGAGTTCGAGGCGCTCGGCGTCACGGTGCTCGAGCCGGCTCCCGGCGAGGACAAGAACGCGTTCGTCGTGACGCAGGAGTTCGCCGACGCGAACGGCGTCACGTCGGTGGCCGATCTGGCCGACGTCGAGGGCGGCATCACCTTCGGAGGCCCACCCGAGTGCGAGCAGCGCACCACGTGTCTGCTGGCACTCACCGACGTCTACGGCCTCGAGAACGTCACCTTCGAAGCCATCCAGGAAGGCAGCGTCCGCGTCGCCTCGTTGAAGCAGGGCAGCATCGACGTCGCACTGCTGTTCTCGACCCAGCCCGTGATCGCGGCCGAGAACTTCGTCACGCTCGAGGAACCCGAGGGCGCGATCCCGGTCGAGAACATCGTGCCGGTCGTCTCCGACGAGATCGTCGACGCCTACGGCGATGCGTTCGTGGAACTCCTCGACTCCGTCTCGGAGCAGATCACGACCGAGGTGCTGGTCGAGCTCAACGGCAAGGTCGAGCTGGAGGCGGAGGATGCCGACGCGGTCGCGCGCACGTGGCTCGAGGAGAACGGCTTCCTGAGCTGACCGGGCCGACGCTCCTCGACCTCGCGGACTACCGCCGCGAGGTCGCGGAGCTGTACGCCGAGGTCCGTCAACTGGGCGTGGGCCCGGTCTCGCATGCCCTCTGGCGCGAGCGCCGTGACCGCCTTCTCGCCACCCACCCCCAATCCGCGCTCCCGCTCGAACGCCGCGACGGCTTCACCGGGCTGGCGTACTACGACTACGACGCCGACCTCGCCGTGACGGGTGCCGTGGAGTTCGAGCAGGCCGCCGTCCGCGACCTCGCGCACTCGTCCGAGGGGACGACGAGGTTCGTCCCCATCGGTACGGTGGGGTTCGAGCTGCTCGGAGCGGAGCGGGCGCTGACGTTGTTCTGGCTCGACGCGTACGCGGGGGGTCTGTTCCTGCCGTTCCGCGACGCGACCAGCGGGACCGAGACCTACGGTGGCGGCCGCTACCTCCTGGACGGGGCGAAGTCGGCCGACCTCGGGGGCACGGGCGACGAGGTGGTGCTCGACCTCAACTTCGCCTACCACCCCAGCTGCGTGCACGATCCGCGCTGGTCGTGCCCGCTCGCCCCGCCCGAGAACCGCCTCGACGTGCCCGTGCGGGGCGGCGAACGCCTCGCGTCTGCCTCCGTGGAGGATCCTGCTCACATGTGAGCACAGGTCTCCACGGAGAGGGGGTCAGAGGTTCGCAGGGTCGATCGCGAAGAGGTCCTCGGCGCCGGAGGTCGCGGCCGCAGCGAGGCCGCTGGCCTGAGGCAGGATGTTACCGGCGTAGAACCGCGCCGAGGCGATCTTGGCCTCGAGGAAGCTGGGATCGAAGCCGTCGCCGTCGCCCTCGAGCAACCGCTTCGCCGCGAGCGCGCCCCGACCGAGGTGGTAGCCCCCGAGCACGGTGCCGAACAGGCGCAGGTACGGCGTCGCCCCGCCCAGCACCGAGGCGAAGTCCTTGCGGTTGTCGAAGATCCAGCGCGTCGCCGCGGCGAGCGCTCCGAGCGCCTCGCTGTAGCGCTTGGCCACCTCGCCCAGGCCCGCGCTCTCGAGCTCGCTGGTGAGGCCGCCGAGCTCCGAGAGGACCTCCTGGACGAACTCCCCTCCGCGGTAGGGCAGCTTGCGGCCGACGAGGTCGATGGCCTGGATGCCGTTGGTGCCCTCGTAGATCGGCGCGATGCGAGCGTCACGGAAGTGCTGGGCGGCACCGGTCTCCTCGACGTAGCCCATCCCGCCGTGGATCTGCACGTTCAGGGAGGTGAGTTCGACGCCGAGGTCGGTGCACCACGCCTTGCTGATCGGCACCAGCAGGTCGGCCCACTCCTGGGCGTTACGGCCCTCGTCGCTGTCGCCGAGAGCGGCCGCCCGATCGATCCACCAGGCGTTGGCGTAGGTGACCGCGCGCATCGCTTCGATCTGACTGCGCATCGTCAGCAGCATCCGCCGCACGTCGGGGTGCTCGATGATCGGGGCGCTCGCGCCCTCGGGTCGCGCCGGCAGGGAACCCTGGACCCGCTCCTTGGCGAACGCGAGGCCTTGCTGGTAGGCGCGTTCCGCGATCGACAGGCCTTGGATGCCCACGCCGAGCCGCGCGTCGTTCATCATCGT
The DNA here is from genome assembly GCA_019347575.1 of Actinomycetota bacterium. Taxonomy (NCBI): domain Bacteria; kingdom Bacillati; phylum Actinomycetota; species Actinomycetota bacterium. The sequence goes on from JAHWKY010000016.1 coordinate 27,075, forward strand.
GAACATGTAGCGCATGCCCTGGTTGGGCTCGCCGACGAGGTAGCCGACCGCGCCGCCGGTGTCCTCGCCGTAGGTCATCACGCAGGTCGGCGAGGCGTGGATGCCCAGCTTCTGCTCCAGTGACACGACCTTGACGTCGTTGCGTTCCCCGAGGGAGCCGTCCTCGTTCACGAGGAACTTGGGGACGATGAAGACGCTGATGCCCTTGGTCCCAGGTGGCGCGTCGGGCAGGCGCGCCAGCACCAGGTGGATGATGTTGTCGGTGAGGTCATGCTCGCCGTAGGTGATGAAGATCTTCTGGCCGGTGATCCGGTAGGTGGCGTCCTCGACCGGCTCGGCCCTGGTGGACAGCACGCCGAGGTCGGAGCCGGCGTGCGGCTCGGTGAGGTTCATGGTCCCCGCCCACTCCCCCGTCACCATCTTGGGCACGTAGGTCGCCTGGAGCTCAGACGAGGCGTGGTGCTCGAGCATCTCGACCGCCCCGGTGGTGAGCAGCGGCCCGAGCGAGAAGGCCATGTTGGCGGAGGTGATCAGCTCCTTGATGGCGTTGACGACGAGCAGCGGGAAGCCGCCGCCACCGAACTCCTCGGGGTGGCCGACCGCGCCCCACCCCGCCTCGACGTACTGGCGGTAGACGCGCGGGAAGCTGTCGGGGGTCTTCACCTCGTCGCCCCGCTGGACCGAGTGCTGCGCGTCGCCCTCGCGGTTGGTCGGGGCGATCGCCTGTTCGCAGAAGCGCGCGCACTCCTCGAGCAGCCCGGTGACCATCTGCGGATCGGCGTGCGCGAAGCGGTCGGTCGCCGCGAGCTCGCGCAAGGGCGCGACGTGCTCGAGGACGAAGCGGACGTCGGTTAGGGGGGCCTTGTAGTCGCTCATGTGGGGGCAGGGTACGGCGGGGGCCGAGCTACCATGGCCTCCATGCCACTCTACGAGTACGCCTGCCGCGAGTGCGGCACTGAGTTCGACGACTTCCGCGCCATCGCCGCGGCCGACGAGCCGGCGGCCTGCCCGGACGGTCACACCGACACGCTGCGCAAGCTCTCGCTCATCGCGCCCCGCGCACGCGGTTCCGACGGCGCCGCGCTGCCGCTGGCCGGTGGTGGTGGCGCCTGCTGCGGCGGAGGCTGCTGCGCCTGACCCCCCAGAACCACCGTATCCGGGGGTTCCGGTTGGTGGAGGAGGGGCGACGGCCCGCGCCCGCCCCGACAACCACCGTATCCGGGGGTTCTCGGTCCAGCGCGCGCCTCAGGAGGCGGTCAGGTCGACCGACACGAGGCGCTGGGTCGCGGGGTCGCTGTTCGGACCCACGCCGAAGGTGTAGGCCCCCTCGACGAGCTCCCACGCCCCGTCGACCCACGACCGCAGCCGCTCGAGGGGCACGGCCACCTCGACGTCGGATCGCGCCCCAGCAGCGAGTTCGACACGCGCGAAACCGGCGAGGGTGCGGGGCGCCTGGGGCTGCGGGGCGCCGTCGGGCTTGGTGACGTAGACCTGCACGACCTCGACCCCAGCGCGGCTGCCGGTGTTGGTCACCGCGACCGCCAGCACGACCTCGTCGCCGCGGACCTCTGCATGGACGTCGCCGTACGCGAAGGTCGTGTACGACAGCCCGAAGCCGAACGGGTACGCCGGGGCGTGGCCACGCGCCTGCACCCAGCGGTAGCCGTGCAGGTACTCGTAGGTGATGCGGCGCGCCTTCGCATCGAAGGGAGGCAGGTCGGCCTCGTCCCGCGGGAACGTGCACGGCAACCGCCCCGAGAACGACGCGACCCCCGTCAGCAGGTCCGCGAGCGCGTGGCCGCCCTGCATGCCGGGGTACCACGCCATCACGATCCCGGCGACGGCGTGCCGCCAGGCCTCGGTGACGATCGCGGAGCCGGCGACGAGTACCACCACGGTTCGCGGGTTGACGCGGGCGACCGCACGGATGAGCTCCTCGTCGGCGGGGCGCAGTCGCAGCGAGGAGCGGTCGCCCCCGTACGCCAACACGTACTCGCCCTCGTCGCGGAAGGTGTAGCCGACGACCACGACGGCGAGGTCCGCCCTGCCGGCACACGCGACCGCCGCGCCGATGTCGCCAGAGGGGGAGGCGTCGACGCGGTCGCCGAGTGCGCCCCGCAGTCCCGCGAGCGGCGTCACCACGTCCGGGGGGTTCACCATGCTGCTGCCGCGGTCGCCGATGACGGGCAGGTCGGCGAGCTTGCCGATCACCGCGACCTGCTCTCCGTCGCGGGCCGGGAGCGCCGGCGCCCCGTCGACCGTCTCGTTGCGCAGCAAGACCATCCCTCGGATCGCGGCCTCGCGTGCCAGCGCCCGGTGCTCCACCGAAGCGACGGCGTCCGATCCGTAGTGCTCGGGTTCTCCCACGCCGGCGAACGCGAGCTTGGTGCGCACCACGCGACGCACGGCGTCGTCGACGAGTCCCTCGTCGACCGCGCCCCGCTCGATGGCGCGCCGCAGCCGGCGTCCGTAGCGCCACCGGATGGGCATCTCGACGTCGAGACCGCCACGCAGACCCGCGGCGCCGTCGCGTACGCCGAGGAAGAAGTCCGAGATCGTGAACCCCTCGAAGCCCCACTCCCCCTTGAGCACATCCCGCACGAGCCACGCGTGGTGGCCACACCGCTCCCCGTTCACCTTGTTGTAGGCGGTCATGACCACCGCGGCACCCTCGTCGATACAGCGTCGGAAGTGCGGCAGGTAGACCTCGCGCAGGGTGCGCTCGTCGATCTCGACGCTGACCCTGAACCGGCTGTTCTCGATCGAGTTGCACGCGTAGTGCTTGATGCACGCCATCGCGTGCCGCTGCACGCCGCGCACGAGCGCAGCGCCCATCTCACCCACGTGGACCGGATCCTCGCCGTAGGTCTCCTGCGCCCTGCCCCACGCCGGATGACGCAGCAGGTTGATGCAGACGCCCCCGAACAGATCGGCGCCCTGACTCCTGAGCTCGACCCCGATGGCGTCACCGATGCGCGCCTCCAGATCGGGGTCCCAGCTCGCGCCGCGCGCCATCGAGACGGGGAAGGCCGTCGACCGGCCGAGGACGACCCCGCGGGGGCCATCGGCGAACCGGAACGGAGGGATGCCGGTGACCGCATCCTCGCCCGACGGGAACGCCCCGCTGTTGTAGCGAGCGATGCGAACCAGACCGCGAGGCGACGGGGGGACGTCCCCGCTGAGCTGGTGCAGCTTCTGCTCGAGGCTCAGCCGCGCGACGAGCGCGTCGACCCGTGCGGCAAGGAGGTCGACGCCCGACCCGACGTCCTGCGTCACGGCCTCAGCCGACGCTCGCCAGCGCCGGGTCGGCGCGGCGCCAGCGGAAGAGCCGCTCCGCGTTGCCGTACGTGATCGCCGCGACCTCGTCCTCGGACACGCCCCCGAGGACCTCGCCGACCTGCTTCTGCGAGTGGGGCCACGGCGTGTCGGCGTGCGGGTAGTCGCACTCCCACAGGATCCGCTCCACGCCGATGTCGTGACGGTAGGTGATGCCGACCGGCTCCTCGATCATGCAGCAGTACATGTTCCGCCGGAAGATCTCCGACGGCAGTGGCTCCGCGACGCCGTGCCAGTCCCTGTGACGCAGGTACTGACGGTCGGCGCGCTCGAGCGCCGCAGGCACCCACCCGATGCCGCCCTCGGAGAAGACGAACTGCAGATCGGGGAACCGCCGGCAGACCGGGCTGAGCATGAGGTTGACCGCGGCGACGATGGAGTTGGTCATGCACAGCACGATGCCGATCAGCGCCGGACCATCGGGAGAGGGCTGTGGCACCGAACCTTGCGAGCCGAGGTGCATGCAGATGACCGTGTCGGTCTCCTGGCAGGCGTCCCAGATGGGATCCCAGTAGTCGTTGAAGAACGAGGGCAGCCCCTTCGGCACCCCGTTCTCGGGCAGGGACACCGCCCGGTTGCCCTTGGCGGCACACCGGCGGATCTCTGCGGCCGCCGCGACGGGGTCCCACACCTGGATGATGATCATCGGGACGTACATCCCCTCAGGGCCGGCGGGGCACCACTCGTCGATGACGAAGTCGTTGTACGCCTGCACGCACAGTCCCGCGAGCTCGCGGTCGCTGAACTCGTGGAACAGCATCCCGCCGAAGCGCGGCAGGCTCGGGAAGCCGAGCGACGCCAGGATGCCGTCAGCCAGGAAGTCCTTGGCGCGTTCACGTGGGTCCCAGCACCCCGGGATCATCTCGTCGAAGCGCTGCGGCTCGCCCGGGCCGCGGTCCGCCTTCCACTCGTCGCGGGGCTTGCCCGCGACCGCGTTCAGACCGAGCGAGGACGACTTGCCCGGGGCGCCCTCGATGATCCAGGTCTGGGTCCCGTCCTCACGCTCCACCACGTGAGGCGCCATGTCGTGGTGCTTGGCGGGTAACCGGTCGATCCAGACGCGTGGATGCTCGATGATGTGATCGTCGACGCTGAACAGCTCGTACACGCGCACCCCCAGAGAAGGCTGACACGCGTGTCAGGTTAGCGTTCCGGCGTCCAGACGTCCTCGCACGATGTCGTCGGCGACGTCGCGCAGCCTCACACGGTGGTGGCGGGCGTAGCCACGGAGCAGTTCGCGGGCCTCCTCCACGGGGATGCTGAGCTGGGCCGCGACGTAGCCCTTCGCCTGCTCGATCACCACCCGGTTGTGCAGGGCGTGGCTGAGTTGCTCGCTGAGCTCGCGCTGCGCGTCCAGCTCGGCGAGGTGCGCGACGTAGCTGGCGGCGATGCCCGACAGCGCGTGGGCCGCTTCGATCTGCTCGTCGTCCAGCTTTCGCGCATCACGGTCGTAGAGGTTGAGCGCCCCGACGACGACGTCATCGACGCGAACTGGGAAGCTGTAGACCGCCGCCAGCCCCGCCTCGACGCCGCGTGGACCGAACCGCGGGAAGCGCTCGTCGGCGCCCAGATCGGTCGAGATGACGTCCTCGCCCGACTGGTAGGCCAGCAGGCACGGCCCCTCGCTCAGCTCGATCTGCAGGCGCTCCAGGGCGTCGAGCGCAGGATCGGATGCACCCAGGAACCTCAGGTGACCGTCGGCATCCTCGAGCATGAGCCCCGCAGCGGCGACCCCGAGGATCGCCGTGATCTCCTCACCGAGCTCGGCCAGCGCGGATTCGAGGTCCTCGGCGCGTGAGAGCACCGATGTGAAGCGGGTGAGGGTCCGCCAGAGTCGCTCGTAGTCGATCATCGCTGCTCCCCACTCGGGTGCGTCACCGGCACGTCCCGACCGACCGTAGGCGTGCGGGTCAGGACGGCAGCGGGATCGCGCGCAGAGCCTCGGCCAACGCCACGCCGGCCGCGTAGCGCTGCTCCGGCTCCGTCGCGGTCGCGACGCTGAGCACATCCGCGACCTCGTCCGCGACGTCCGGCGCGGGTGGCTGCTCCGCAGCCAGCGTCCGGAGCACGACCCCGAGGGCGAACGTATCCGACCGGGCATCCGGCGGGGCCCCGTCGGCGACCTCAGGAGGGGTGACCGGCGTCACCGCCAGCGTCCCGAGCACGACCGAGGTACCCGCGTCGAGGATCCGGGGCCCCTCGGCACTGCCGATCACGTGCCCGGCACGCAGATCACCGTGCACGACGCCCGCGACGTGCAGGGCCGCGAGCGCATCGGCGAGGGCGGTCGCGGTCTCGAGGAAGGGCCGGTCCGAGCCGCCGAGCAGACGGGTCTCGAGCCGTACGGTCGCGACGTAGGGGTGCTGGGAGCGCGTGTCGCTCTCGACGATCCGGACGACGCCAGGGTGCTCGACCTGGGAGGTCAGGATCAGCACCTCGTCGAGGCGGGACAGGACGTCGTCGGATCTCAGCAGGTGGCGGTGCAGGAGCTTGAGCGCGACCCGGGTCCCGTCCACCTCCGCCGCCCACACCTCGCCGGTGGTCCCTGATGCGAGGTGGCCGGTGAGGCGGTAGCGCCCGGCGACGACGTGACCGACCCCCGGCCACGGCAGCCGCCGCGGTCCACCCGCCGGAACCGTGCGCGCTGGCTCCAAACCCGATCCCCCTTACCATCCACCCTTCGTGGTGGTTCCGGGGGCTGGGGAACCGAGGACGAGCGTACACGGGTACGCCGATGCCGCAAGGACCGCGCAGCAGGAACACCGGTGCCGGACGGCGAACTGTGGTGGTGACGTCTCCGAGGGGGAGCCATGCGTTTCCGCAGCCTGGCGGTGCTCGGCACCGTCGCGATCACCACGACCGCCGCCGCGGCCCTGCCCGTCGCGGGTACCGAACCGGTCAAGTGCAGCGAGTCCGACGTCACGCCGGACGGACGCGTGTTCCCCGAACCGATCCTCACCGAGACCTTCATCCGCTTCCCCGAGTTCGAGTGCGGCATCGAGCTGCTCGACAGCGTCTTCCCCGACTTCATCGACATCGACGTGCTCGACGAGTCGTCGAGCGGCCTGCCGATCTACGACGTGGTGATGACCGACGAGCAGCTCCCCGAGGACGACAAGCAGCACCTGTTGGTCATCAACTCGATCCACGGCAACGAGCCGGCGGGGCGCGAGGGTGCCTTCCGCGTGATCGAGGACATGGTCGACCCCTGGCGGCTGGGGAACGAGGACTGGGTGCGCGAGCTGCTCGACCGCTTCGTCGTGCACTTCGTGTTCGCCAACCCGGACGGCTGGGTCAACGGCGACGTCCACGGCGACCACGGGGCGGGCAACATCATGACGCGCCGCAACGACGGCAACCGCGACCTCAACCGCAACTTCCCGGTCCAGGGCTACCTCCGCGCCAGCAACGGCACGCTCGACCAGCCCGAAGGACGTGCCCTCGACGCGCTCCTACTCGAGCACGCGGTACCGAACGCGGACAGCGATGCTGCGGGCTACGACGGCTGGTACCTCGGCACCGACAACCACGGTCAGGGTCCCAAGACCGTGGCCGCATCCGGGTTACAGATCGTGGGCGAGTTCGACTTCGAGAAGTCGGAGCGCCTCGCGCACTTCGCCGACGGCATCGAGCCGGCGATGGCCGAGTACGGGGTCCTCGACGTGATCGAGCAGCTCAACCAGGTCACCGACGGAGCGGTCCGCCCCTACGAGTGGGGCACGCTGTACGACATCCTCGGCTACTCGGCGTCCGGGTCGGGCATCGACTACTACAACACGCCCGGGGTCGTGAACGGCACCGGCTTCGCGACCGAGATGACCGCGTCGAACGCCCCGTACAACGCCCTCACCCACCCGGGCCTGGTGAACCAGATGTGGGTCAACTCGGTCCGAGCCATCAACTACACGATGTTCAAGGATGCGCTCGACCCGCCGTCGTACACCTACCCCGTCGGTGGAGCCGCCGCGTACGTGTTCGACCCCGAACGGGTCCGCCACGACGACGCCAACGGGTTCGGCCCGGGCAACGAGAGCATCCCGGGCGACTTCACCGGTGACGACGCCAACGTCGACCCCGACTTCCAGCTGCGTCGCTACGACGTCTCGAGGATGAAGTTCTTCGAGGACCTGAACCGCTACGCCGATCAGCCACTGGATGCGATCCGCGTGCCCGACGTCCTGTCGGGCGAGGTGGACCTGTCCACCTACGACTCGGTGGTTCTGACCGAGGACGCGATGCCCGAAGCGGGGGACCACTCCGCCTGGGTCACGGCGCTGCGTTCGTTCGCGGCCGGTGGCGGCAACCTCGTCGTGACCGACGCCGCCGCCCCGATCCTCGCCGACCTGTTCGACGACATCGAACCCGGCGACATCTCCATGCAGCGCAGGAACGTCGGTTACGTCGACTTCGGGGACCGCAGCCACCACCTCAACGAGGGGCTGCGCGGCGTCGCCAGCCAGACCTACGACGTGATCCCGATCGGGTACCCCGACAACAACGGCCAGGCACCCAACTGGCGCGTCGCCACCGCCGCCTGGGACGCCAACGCTGGCTACACCGCCGGCACCAACGGCAACGGGCAGACCATCTACGGCGAGAAGCCGCTCGGGGACGGGAAGGTGTCGTTCCTCGGGGCGCTGCTCCCCCAGCCCACCGAGGACTACTTCCACCCGTACGGGCTGCAGAACTACGCGGTGACCTACACGGGCTACACCCTGCTCGAGAACATGCTCGACCACACCCGCTGAGCCGCGGGGCCCGCTCGACGGAAGCTGCGCCCCGCGGCCCCCGCGTTGGTAGCGTCCCGCTGTCGCTGACCGCTACTCGGCAGGGGGGTACATCGTGGACATGAAGAAGAAGGTCACCAAGGGCAATCACGGGCTGCCGGACGGGGAGCAGATCCTCGGGACCGTGCTGCTCAACCCGCTCGGCACCACCGCGAGCACGAGCGGGGGTGCCGCGGGAGGCCTCATCGGCCACGCGGTGGCCGGACAAGTCGCCAAGCGCAAGCAGAAGGCGGAGGACGAGCGCGTCGCCTCCGAGGGCGCCACGACCGAGGGGCTCGCGTCGAGCTTCCCCGCGGGCCGCAACTTCCTGTCCGTCACCGACAAGCGGTGGGTCGTTCACTCGCTCGGGGCGATGTCGGGCAAGGCCAAGGAACTCGCGGGTGAGTTCCCTCACGGAGACATCACCGGGCTGACCTACGACAAGGGCAAGCTGTCGTCCAAGCTGGTCCTGCGCTTCACCGACGGGTCGCAGCTCGGGCTCGAGGTCCCCGGGCGCACCAACATCGACGAGTTCCTGGCCGCCGCTTCGCAGGTGGGCGCGCCGCAGGTGTAGGTTCCCCGGCCGTTCCCCTGACCCAGGACCGGCCCTTGCACGCCATCGAGATCGAAGGTCTCGTCAAGCACTTCGGCGAGGTCGTCGCCCTCGACGGCCTCGATCTCGCCGTGCCCCGCGGGTCGGTGTTCGGTCTGCTCGGACCCAACGGGGCGGGCAAGACCACCGCGGTCCGCATCCTGTCGACGCTCCTCGTCCCCACCGCCGGGACGGCGCGCGTCTCGGGCCACGACATCGTCGCCGAGCCCGAGAAGGTCCGTCGGCTGATCGGGCTGACCGGTCAGTTCGCCTCGGTCGACGAGGAGCTCACCGGGCTCGAGAACCTCGTCCTCATCGGCCGGCTGGTCGGCATGGAGGGTCGCGACGCCACCGCGCGTGGGCGCGAGCTGCTCGAACGCTTCGACCTCGCCGACGCCGGCGCTCGGCCTGCAAAGACGTACTCGGGCGGCATGCGCCGCCGGCTCGACCTCGCGGCGAGCCTGGTCGCGCGACCGCCGATCCTGTTCCTCGACGAACCCACCACCGGACTCGACCCCCGTAGCCGGCTCGGGATGTGGGGGGTGATCCGGGAGGTGATCTCCGAGGGCGCGACCCTGCTCTTGACCACGCAGTACCTCGAGGAAGCCGACCAGCTGACCGACACGATCGCCGTGATCGACCACGGACGCGTCATCGCCGAGGGCACCGCCGACGCGCTCAAGGACCAGGTCGGCGGTCAGGTCGTCGAGGCGCGCGTCACCAGTCCCGATCAACTCGAGGGACTCGAGACGGCGCTGAACGAGATCGCCGGCGAGTCGACGGTCGACCGCCCCGGCCGCCGCGTGACCGCGCCAGCCCCGGACGGCTTGGGCTCGCTGGCACACATCGCGCAGGCGCTCGCGGGGCGCGACATCCGCGTCGCCGACCTGAGCCTGCGTCGGCCCTCGCTCGACGAGGTGTTCCTGCAGATCACGGGCGAGCACATCGCCGAAGAGACCGGGTCGCTCGAGGAGGTGGACGCGCTGTGACCGCCATCACCCAGCAGCACGGGACCGGTGCCGCCCTGTCACAGTCGTGGCTGCTGGCGAAGCGCAACCTGGTCACGCTGACCCGACGCCCCGACGTGATCACGTTCATCGTGATCCAGCCGATCATGTTCACGTTGCTGTTCGTGTACGTGTTCGGCGGCGCCATCCAGGTCCCCGGCGTCACCTACGTGAACTTCCTGATGCCGGGCGTGATCGTCCAGACGCTGGCGTTCGACGCGCCCGTGACGGCGATCGGGCTCAACGACGACCTGAGCAAGGGCGTCCTCGACCGCTTCCGGTCCCTGCCGATCTCGCGTTCCGCGGTGCTCGTGGGGCGGCTGATCGCAGATTCGATACGCGGACTGGGAGTGCTCGCCCTGATCATCGGAGTCGGCTACCTGGTCGGCTTCCGCTTCGACGATGGGGTGGTCTCGGCCCTCGGGGCGGTGGTCCTGGCGTGGCTGTTCGCCATCGGGATCGCGTGGGGCAGCGCGATCGTCGGGATGTCGGTGCCGAACCCGGAGGCGGTGCAGGCGGCCGTGTTCACCGCGTTGTTCCCGATCGTGTTCGTCAGCAGCATCTTCGTTCCGCTCCAGACGATGCCGGGCTGGCTCCAACCCGTCGCCCAGCACAACCCGATGACACGCGTGGCTGACGCGGTCCGCGCCCTGTCGCTCGACGACGCCGATCGGATCGCGGTCGGGCTGGGCGCCGCGGTCGCCGGCAAGGTGTGGATCGCCCTGGCGTGGTCGCTCGGCCTGATCGCGGTGTTCGTGCCCCTAGCCGTCCGCCGCTACCGCCACCTCACCTGAGAACGAGGAGGCCCCCGTCACGTGGACGGGGGCCTACTCTCGGTCGCGTGGGGCGTCAACTGCCCTGGTGCTCCTGCTCCTTCTGCTCGGCCTTCTCGGCCTCCTCGCGATGCTCAGCCTTCTCCTGTTGGGCCTCGCCCTCGTTGGCGAGTTCGTCGGAGCCGGTGAGCTTGCCCACGGCCTCCTTGGCGGTCCCCTTCATCTTGTCAGCGTCCTGGTCCGACACGGTCGCTCCTCTTGGTCGCTTCTCGATCGGCCCCCTCAGCGTGCACGGCCGTCGAGGCCAGCGCGGCCGGGGCGCCCGTCCAGAAGGTCGGCCGAGGCCGGATCAGGAACGAACGTCCACGGTGGCGAACACCTCGCGCAACGACCTGAGGAGGTGCGCGGGCCCTCCCGTTGAGGCACCATGGTGGGCATCTGGCTGGCGAAGGAGCAAGGCCGTGAGCGTCCCTGTCCGTTCCATCCTCGAACGCAAGGGCAGCGAAGTCGTGACCGTCAAGCCCGACGATCGCGTCGACGAGGCGGTCAAGGTGCTCCGTCGAGCGAACGTGGGCGCGGTCGTGGTGTCGGACAGCGGCGAGGACGTGGCAGGCATCGTGTCGGAGCGCGACATCGTGCGCCGTCTGGCGGACGGGGGAACCGCCATCCTCGAACGCTCCGTGACGGACATCATGAGCAGTCCGGTGACGACGTGCGGGCCCGACCAGACCGCAGACGAGCTGATGTCGATGATGACGGAGGGCCGGATCCGCCACCTCCCCGTCGTCGAGGATGGGCGCATGGTCGGCCTGGTGTCCATCGGGGACGTCGTGAAGTCCTACGTCGACGAACTCGAGGTCCGCAACGAGGCACTGACCGACTACGTCAGTGGGACCCGCTACTGACTGGGACGGTGTAGGTGAACGTCGTGCCGGTCCCGGGCTGGCTCCGCACGTCGATGGAGCCACCCTGGCCTTCCACGAGCGCCTTGGTGATGTACAGGCCCAGGCCGGTGCCGGCCGTGTGACCTGCGGCATCACCGACGCGGCTGAACGGCCGGAAGAGCGCGGGTAGGTCCTCGGCGGCGATGCCACGACCGGCATCGGTCACCTCAACACGTACCTCGTCGCCAGGCACCGTCACGTCGATCCGCACGGGAGTCTCGGGCGACGAGAACTTGATCGCGTTGGACAGCAGGTTGTTGAGCACCTGTACCTGCCGTCCGGCATCTGCCGACACGAGCGGCGTGTCCTGCGACACCTCGACATCGATCCGTCGCCCCGTGCCGGACCGAACCTGCGCCACGACCTCGTCGACTAGGGCGCGCAGATCCACGGGGGCGATGCGGTAGGTGAACGTCCCCGCCTCGAGGCGTGAGACGAGAAGCAGGTCGTCGAGCAGGCGCCGGATCTGGTCCGCACTACGCAACGCCGCGCCCAGCTGCTGGCGGATCTGGTCCTCGTTGAGCTCGGTGAGCGACTCCTCGAGGAGCGAGAGCATCCCCGAGATGATCGTCGCGGGCGTCTGCACGTCGTGCACGACCATCGCCATGAACTCGCGGCGGAGCCGGTCGGCTTCGCGGAGGCGATCGAGCGCATCCTCGAGCTGGGCTTGCTTGCGGCGGAGGGCGTCGCGTTCGTTGGAGCCGACGATGGCTTGCTGCTGCAGCAGCCGCACCGTCTCGGGCTGCTCGGCGGCCCCCGTGAGCCCGGTCAGGCTCTCGCTCGGCACCACGGCGGTGTGCGCGTCGACGACGCGTCGGAACGCATCCACCTCGACCGGCCCCGAGAACGCACTCGTCGGGTAACCACAGAACAGCGCGAAGGGCAGGGTCTCGCCGAGCCGGTTCCACAACTCCTCGAGCTGCAGCGCGACGGTGACCTCGCGCCGATCCCATGCGATCGCGACCATCTCGCCGAAGGCGTACACGCGCCGTCCAACGCTGGTGTGTCGCTCGATCAGCCCACCGATGACGTCGTCGAAGCGGTCGGCGTTGGGCGAACCGGCCGAGGTGAACGAGTCGAGCAGGTCCGCGGCGTCGAGTGCGACGTAGTGATCGGCATCGTTGACCGAGATGCCCCGCTCGAGCAGCGCCTGTGCGATGAGGTGACGGTGCTCGGGAGTGGCGATGACGATCGCCGCTGCGTCCGGACCGAACGCGGGCGCGAGGAAGGCCGCGACCGCACCGGCGAGGTGAGCGTCGGTCTCGTAGAAGCCCACGACGTGGTCGTGGGCCTGCGTCGACGCGCGGTCGGTGGCGGTCCGGGACAAGCCTGACCCCCGCTGCTCGATCGGTTCCAGAGCCTCAACGAGGATACGAGCGGGCTCCCGTGCCCACTCCCTGGCAGAGCACCGCCGAACGGACAGGTCCGGTTCGTCCGCCTCCGACGATGCGCGCCCTGAGCTGAGCGTGCTAGCGGCGGCCGCGGCGAGGAGGGTGACGGCGGGGCCGTGCAGGCGTAGTGTTCGCCGACCGTCAAGGGAGGAAGAGATGCTCGGCGACTACCCGGTAACGGCCACGGTCCCGACCGCGGATCTCGAACGGGCCGCTGCCTTCTACTCGGACGTGCTCGGCCTCACCGAGGTCGGAGCCATGGAAGGCGAGAGCGTGCACTACGAGTGCGGCGCGGGGACGATGCTCGAGCTGTACCGCACCCGCGCTGGCGTCGGCAACGGACACACCGAAGCGGGGTGGCAGGTCGACGACATCGAGGCGGTCGTCGCCGGCCTCCGCGAGCGGGGCGTCGAGTTCGAGGAGTACGACCTCGGCGACGGCATGAAGACCGAGAACGGCATCCTCGCCGCGGGCGACGACAAGGCGGCCTGGTTCAAGGACCCCGACGGCAACGTCCTCGGGGTGTTCCAGGCCTCCGAGTAGCGAAGCGGTTTCGAGCCGCCTGACGCGGGGGTTGTCGCGCGACGGGGCTACCGTCGCGCCGGATGACCTCCGACGACGCCCTACTGGAACCCGGCACGTTCGCGCCCCTGCGTGTGCCGGAGTACCGACGCGTGTGGAGCGGGTCGCTGGTCAGCCACCTCGGGACCTTCCTGCAGCTGGTCGCTGCGCCGTGGCTCATGAACGAGCTCACCGGATCCCCCCTGCTGGTCGCACTCGTCGCGTCCGCGCTGTGGCTGCCCCGGCTCGTGTTGACCGTGCCCGCCGGGGTCCTCGCCGACGTCTTCGACCGCCGCGCGGTCCTCCTGGCTGGTCAGTTGTTCAACGCCGGGACCGTCGCCGTCCTCGGCGTCCTGACGTGGCAGGACCGCGTCACGCCCGAGGGCCTGCTGGCCCTCTCCTTGCTCCTCGGCATGGGCACCGCCGTAGCCCTGCCCGCCTACCAGACGCTGCTTCCCGATCTGGTCCCTCCCCCGCTGCTCGCCAACGCCATCACGCTCAACTCCGCCGGGTTCAACGTCGCGCGGGCGCTGGGGCCGTCGGTCGCGGGTGCGCTGGTCGCCGCCGGACAGATCCCGCTCGCGTTCTTCCTGAACGCCGCGAGCTACCTCGTCGTCGTGGCGGTCCTGCTCACGATCCCCCGCGAGGTGACCGACGCCACCGGCCGGCAGCCGATGCTGCGTTCGGCCACGACCGGGTTCCAGTACGCCCGCTTCACCGGGCCGATCCGCATCGCCCTGGCCGTGACGGGGGCGTTCGCACTCACCGCAGCCTCCGTGCAGAGCCTGCTCCCCACGGTCGTCTCGGCCGACCTCGGCCTCGGTGCGGCCGCGTTCGGTCTGCTGTACGGGGGGTTCGGCGCCGGAGCGCTCGTCGGCGCCGTCACGCGGGAGCGTGGCCGCCGGATCGTCGCCGGTCGCCTCATCCTGCCGTTGTCGATCGCGGGGTTCGGGGCGGCCGGTGTGGTGTTCGGACTGTCGCGGTTCGCCATCCTCAGCGCCGTGGCGCTGGCGTTCGCCGGTCTGTTCTGGGTCTGGACGATGACGACGCTCAACGCCAGCGTCCAGATGCTCGCGCCCCGCTGGGTCCGCGGTCGGGTGATGAGCCTGTACGTGATGGCCGCTGGGATGCAGCCGATCGGCGCGTTCGTCGCCGGTGTCATCGCCGAGTTCTCCGGACCGGGCGTCGCGGTCGCGTGCATGACCGGTGCCACCGTCGTCCTCGGCCTCTACGCGCGGCGCTTGACCCTGCCGGTGCTGGACGAGATCGTCATGCCCGCGCCGCCCGACGACTGGACGGTGGCGCCGCACCCCCTCCGGGTCGGAGGGTCGCCCGTCGCGGTCGTCACGACCTGGCGGATCGATCCCCACGACGTCGACGGGTTCCTCGCCGCCATGCGGCAGCTGCGTCGTCACCGCCTGCGGACCGGGGCGAGACGGTGGTCGTTGTACCGGGATGCGTCGGATCCCTACCGCATCAGCGAGTCGTTCGAGGTCTACGACTGGGACGAGCACCTGGCGCAGCACGAGCGCATAGACGTCGACGCCGCCGCGGCGATCCTGCGCGCCCGCTCCTTCGATCGCGACGACGGCCCGGTGACGATCCACCTCGCCGGGATCGACCTCGTCGAGGGCTCGCTGCCGATCGAGCAGCAGCTCCTCACCGTCCACGAGGAGTACCACGAGATCGATGGCAGCACGCCGCTGCGCTCGGTCGCGCCGAAGCTCGAACCCTAGTGCGGCTGATCCTGAGCGGTCATGCCCCGAGCGCATCCCGCAGGATCTCGAGCCGCTCGGGCATGACGCTGAACCAAGCCCACCGGCCCCGCTTCTCGCGCGTGAGCAGGCCGGCCTCGGTCAGCACCGAAAGGTGGTGGCTGACCGTCGGCTGGCTGCGGCCCAACGGCTCGACGAGGTCGCAGGCGCACACCTCGCCGTCCGGCGCGGACGCGATCAGGCTCAGGAGCCTCAGTCGGACGGGGTCCGCGAGGACCTTGAAGGCGCCGGCCAGCTCGTCGGCCTGGTCCTGCGACAGTGCGGCGTCGAGCACCGGCTCGCAGCACGCGGTGATCGTCTGGACCTCCACGGTCCCTCCGTTCGAGGTGATGATCCCCAGCGTACCTCCTATCGATAACTGTCGATAGGTCGTGCCGCGTCGCCGGTCGATCACGGTGCCGCCCTCGTCTTGGCACTACACGAGAGCGCCCGCCGGTCGCCCGCCACGAACGGTGAGGCTGCCGACGAGCGCCACCGCAGCGGTCACGGTCCAGGCCACGACGTAGCGCTCGTCCGTCACGTCGAGCAACCCGCCGAACGCGAGCGGACCGATCACGTAGCCGGTGTAGAAGGCCCTGACCACGATCGCGGATGCGCGCCCCGCGGAGGCCGGATCCACCCGACGCACCGCGACGAGCATCACCAGGCCCTGCCACGAGACCGCGCTGGCACCCAGCGCGACCGCGGCGGGCCAGAGCATCCACGCCCCGACGGCACCGGAGAGCGGCAGGGCGAGCACGGCAACGACCGCCGCGCGCGCGAGACCTCGCAGGAGCGGCGGGGCGATGTCCGCGCGCGCTCCCAGACGGGCCCACGTGACGCGTGAGATGACGGCGGTGGCCCCGAGCACCGCCGTCAGCCCCCCGGCGACCGCGGGTGCGACGCCCAACTCCTCGGTGGCGAAGAGCACGAGGTAGGCCGCGACCGCACCGTTGCTGGCGCCCAGCAGCGCGGCGAACGCGCTCAGGTCACGGACCGATCGGCGTGTCGCTCGCGTGACGGGCCGATCCTCCGAGGCATCGGTGGCCATCACGACCCCTCGATCGTGTACGAGCACCGAGCCGAAGGTCGCGCCGACGACGACGGCGATGATCGCTCCCGTGACCGCCGCGGTCGGCCACCCCTCGGCCTCCGCCACGGCGGGGAGCACCGCTCCGGCGATGACGGCGCTGGCCGAGACCCCGGCCTGCTTCCAGCCCATCGCCCAGCCCTGGGTCGGTCCCGACAACCGTGCGGCGACCACGCCGTTCGTCGCCGGGTTGGCGATGGCGAGGGCGACGCCGCCGATCGCGGCGGAGACCAGCAGCACCACGTAGCCGTTGGCGAGTGCCAGCACGACGAACGCGACAGCGACGATCGGGGCGGTCAGCAACGCGGCGGACGCCGGACCGAACCGGTCCGTGGCGCGGCCGGCGGCGGGCGCGGCGAGCGCTCCGACCGCGTACATCGCGGAGGGCAACGCACCGACCTGGAGCGAGGAGAGACCGACGTCCGCGACGAGGAAGGGAGCCAGGACACCGTAGGCGAAGCCCAGCAGCGTGCCGAGCGCCATCGTGGCGCCGAGTGCGGCGACGAGCGCGACGGTGCGGCGGGTCGATCCGTCCGGCGGGGCGGCCACCGCGGCTCCTTAGTCCGCCGGGGCGGGTACTTCGACCCCGACGGGACCTTCACCCGTGCCGCTCCGGCGCCGTACCAAGAGCCGGATGGACGCCACGGTGAGCAGTCCCGCGAAGAGGATCGCCGACAGCTCGTCGGACAAGCCGATCGCCACGCGGGCGGCCAGGAACGATGTGACCATCCCGGAGACGCCGATGATGACGGCCTGCCGCAGGTCGATGTTGTCGTGCGCCTTGTTGCGCACCGTGCCGATGAACGCGGTGGGGACGATGACGGCGAGCGAGGTGCCCTTGGCCAGAGCGCCCGGGACGCCGAACAGCAGCATCTGGGCCGGGACCATGATGATCCCACCACCGACCCCCATGAGTCCGGCGACGGTTCCGGAGAACAGTCCCGTCAGCACGAGGCCGATGCCAGCGAGGACATCGATGTCGATCTCGCCTGCGGCCTCGGGTACATCCCACAGCATCCTGGCGGCGGTCGCGAGCAGGAGGAGCGCGAACCCGTACCGCAGGGCCGTCTGGTTGACGCGTCGCAGCGCCGACGTGCCCAGGATCGCGCCGCCGGCCGCTCCGGCGAACATGAGCGCCCCCACCAGCCAGTCCACCTCGCCGCTGAGCGCGTAGCCGAGTGCCGCGGAGACCGAGAGGAGGAAGGTGCCGGCGAGGGAGGTTCCGTGGGCGAGGCGTTGTTCGACCTTGGCGACGATCACCAGAGCGGGGACGATGAGGATCCCACCACCGACACCGAACAGCCCCGAGAGCGCCCCGGCGAACACGCCGATCCCGATCGCGACCGGCGTTCGGCTGGATCGGGTGGCCGGCGGTGCCGCCGTGCCAGCGGGACCCTGTGTCTTCATCTGAGCCAACACGCTGCCAACTGGGCTTCGCCCTTCGGTTCCAGCGGTGGCTCCTCGACCCGGCACCGGTCCTCGGCGATCGGGCAGCGGGTGTGGAAACGGCAACCGGTCGGGGGGTTCATGGGGTTGGGGATCTCGCCGGTCACCGCGATGCGCTTGCGCTGGCGCTGCAGGGGCGGATCGGGGATGGGTACCGCCGACAGCAACGCTTCGGTGTACGGGTGCTGCGGATGGTCGTAGATCTCGTCGCGCGTGCCGATCTCGACCAGCTTGCCGGCGTACATGATGGCGATGCGGTGGCTGATGTGACGCACGACCGACAGATCGTGCGCGATGAACAGGTAGGTCAGGCCGAGTTCGTGCTGCAGCTCCTGCAGGAGGTTGACGATCTGGGCCTGGATCGACACGTCCAGCGCCGAGACCGGTTCGTCCGCGATGATGAACTCCGGCTCGAGCGCGAGGGCGCGGGCGATGCCGATGCGCTGGCGCTGGCCGCCGCTGAACGCGTGCGGGTAGCGGTTCGCGGCGTCCACCGGCAGCCCCACGAGTTCGAGCAGCTCGGCGACCCGCTCCACGGCGTCCACCGGCTTGTCGACGACGCCGTGGACGACGAGTGGCTCAGCGACGATGTCCAGGATGCGCATGCGGGGGTTGAGGCTGCCGTAGGGGTCCTGGAAGACCAGTTGCATGTCACGCCGCAGCCGGCGCAGTTCCTCGCCGCGCACCCCGGTGATGTCCTGGCCCTTGAACCACACCCGTCCACTGGTGATGGGAGCCTTGTGGAGGATGGCGCGCCCCGTCGTCGTCTTCCCCGAACCGGACTCCCCGACGAGCCCGAGCGTCTCGCCGCGACGGACGCTGAACGACACGCCGTCCACGGCGCGCACGAACAGCTCGTGCTGTCCCCAGAACCCACCGCGCCCCACCGGGTAGTGCACCCGGAGGTCGTCGACGCGGATGATCTCGTCAGAGGCTGGCGGCTCGACGGTCAGCGCGGTGTCCAGGATCGTCGTGTTCGAAGGCACGGTGACATGCCACCTTCCTGTCAGCGGCGTGGAACTCCAGCAACGGGTCCTCGTCGACGCAGAGGTCGATCGCGAGCGGGCAGCGGGGGTGGAACGCGCACCCCGACGGCGGGGCGCGCAGATCGGGAGGGCTCCCAGGGATGCTCTCGAGCCTCGGCAGGACGTTGTCCAGCCGTGGTGTGGAGCGCAGCAGCCCGCGGGTGTAGGGGTGCCCGGGGTCGTCGAAGATCTCGTCGATCGGCCCGGTCTCGACGATCCGGCCCGCGTACATGACCGCGACCCGTTGGCACAGGCCGGCGACGACACCGAGATCGTGGGTGATCAGGAGCACCGCGAGGTCCAGCTCGCGCTGCAGCTCGGCGAGCAGCTCGAGGATCTGCGCCTGGATGGTGACGTCCAGCGCCGTCGTCGGCTCGTCGGCGATCAGGAACTCGGGCTCGCTCGCCAGCGCCATCGCGATGATGACCCGCTGGTTCATCCCACCCGAGAACTCGTGAGGGTGCTGCTTCATCCGCTGGCGGGGGAACGAGATGCCGACGAGGTCGAGAAGCTCCACGCCTCGCTCCCACGCGGCCTTCTTGCTCATCCCCCGGTGGAAGCGGAGGGGCTCGCTGATCTGGGTGCCGACCGTGAGCAGGGGGTTGAGCGACGTCATCGGGTCCTGGAAGACGATCGAGATCTCCTTCCCGCGCACCTTCCGTCCGTACGCGGCCCCCTTCTTCCCCAGCAGCGAGTGTCCCTTCCAACGGATGTCCCCGCCCGTGATCCGGCCCGGGAGGTCGACCAGACCGAGGATGGCCTTCGACGTCACGCTCTTGCCCGACCCCGACTCGCCCACGAGCGCCAGCGTCTCGCCGCGCGCCAGCGTGAACGATGCGCCCCGGACGCCCTGGACGACACCCCGACGCGTGAAGAAGCTCACCTCCAGGCCTTCGACCTCGAGCAGCGGAGCGGCCGCGGGGGCGTCTCCCGAGGCGGTGTCGGGACGTCCCACGACGTCCTCCTTCTGGCGGTTCCGGGTGGTCACCATGGTCACGCCACTCCCGCACCGGCGCTGAAGCGGCCCGCCGCGAAGCGCTTCTCGCGCTCCTGGGGGTCGGCCGCCACGCGGAGCCAACTCGCGAACAGGTTGACCCCGAGCACGACCAGGGCGATCGCTACCCCGGGGAACGTGATCAGCCACCAGGCCGACTGGATGTAGTCACGCCCCGTCGCCACGTCGAGACCCCAGGACATCTGGGGCGGCTGGATACCCAGGCCCAGGAACGACAGCGCTGCCTCGGCGAGGATGATGCGCGCGAACTCGAGCACGCCGATCGTCAGCAGTGGCGAGGCGAGGTTGGGCAGGATGTGGCGGAAGATGATGCGGCGCGACCGTGCCCCGACGATGTCGGCGGCTTCGACGTAGGGCGACTCCTTGACCGACAGCACGGTGCCACGGACGAGACGCGCGTAGACCATCCAGCCGTTGATCGCCAGGACGACGATGACGGTGGTGACGCTGGGTCCGATGACCGCCAGGATCACGAGCGCGAGGAGCAGGCCCGGGAACGCGAGCTGGGTGTCGACCCAGCGCATCACGAACGAGTCCCAACGACCGCCGAAGTAGCCCGCGAGCAGGCCCATGACCGTCCCGAAGGTGCCGGCGACGGCCACGACCGAGACGCCGACGAGCAGCGAGATCCGCGAGCCGTAGATCAGCCGGGAGAGCATGTCGCGCCCGAGGGCATCGGTCCCGAGGGGGTAGGTCCACGAGCCTCCCTCCTGCCACACCGGAGGGGTCAGTCGGTCGGTCAACGCGGGCGCGGTCGGATCGTGCGGCGCGAGCAGCGGCGCCGCTGCCGCGAGCAGGACGAGGCCGACGAGGACGAGCAGACCGAACAGGCCGGCCTTGTCCTGCCACAGCTCGCGCAGCCCGTCCCGGAGCCGGGCGAGGAACTCCTGCAGTCGCGGCTCTGGATGGACGACGACGGTGTCGGCGCTCGTCACGACATCCCCCTCATGCCAGCTTGATGCGCGGATCGACCGCCTTGTAGGCGACGTCCATGAGGACGTTCACCACGACGATCATCAGTGCGACCGTCAACACGATCGCCTGGAGCAGGATCAGGTCCTGGCGGCGGATGGACTGGATCGCGAGGAAGCCCAGTCCCGGGTAGGCGAACACGGTCTCGACGACGACCGAGAAGCCCGCCAGCGCGCGGATGTACTCCCACCCCGTGAGGGTCATGACCGGCACCGACGCGTTCTTGAACGCGTGGAGCCCGACCGTGCGCATGAACGGCAGGTTCTTGGCTCGCGCCATCTGCACGTACTGCTTGTTGAGCTCGTCGATCATCGACGACCGCACCATCATGGTGAGCCGGGCGGCTGCGGGCAGGGCGAAGGTCACCACCGGCAGGACCGCATGCTTGAGGGTGCCGCTGCCCGAGGTGGGGAACCAGCCGAACGTCACCGAGAAGAGCAGGATGAGCATCGCGCCCAGCCAGAAGTTGGGGATCGACAGACCGATCAGGCCCAACGTCGTCGAGACGCGGTCGAGGATGGAGCCGGGGCGTAGTGACGCCACGATCCCGAGAGGAACGGCGATCACGACCGCGAGCACGATGCTGGCGCTGACCAGGATCAAGGTGCGTGGCAGGTGCTCGAACACGATGGCCATGGCCGATCGGTCCTGCCACAATGACTCGCCGAAGTCGAAGCGGACGATGTCTCCGAGGTAGGACGCGAACTGCGCCGGGATCGAGCGGTCGAAGCCCAGCTCGGCCGCGAACGCCGCCCGCTGCTCCAGGCTCGCTTCGAGTGGGAGCATGACCCGCACGGGGTCGCCGATCAGACGCGTCACCACGAAGACGACGACCGTGACGCCGAACACCACGACGATGCCGTGGATCACCCTGCGGAGCGCGAACCTTCCCATGGTTGCCTCCTCTCCCGTCCGGCGGTGGACCGGTGCGGGGGGCGGCGTCCGCCGCCCCCCGCATCGGCGTCTGTCAGCCAGCCAGGCTCATCTCCTTGACGAGCAGCTTGGCGTCCACGCGCGGCTCCCACTCGAGCCGCTCGCTGAGCCCGTAGATGTCCTCGTTGTTGATCAGGAACAGCATGAAGGCCTCGTCACACGCCTTCTGCCACGCGTTGCGGTACAGCTCCTCGCGCGCATCGACGTCCGTCTCGGTCCGCGCGTCGGTCACCCACTGGTGGATCTCGTCGTCGTCGTGTGACGTCGCCGTACCACCGATCTCGAGCTCGAAGGAGGCGGTCCGGTCGGCGTCCTGGAGCTCGTTGGAGTGGCTGATGAAGATCGCCGGTGGACGGACGTCGCCGAACAGCCGGTTCAGGTACTCGTCGAACTCGAAGATCTGCACGTCGGTGGTGAACCCGACCGCTTCGAGGTAGGCCGCCACTGTCTCGGTCAGCTCGCGGTCCTTCAGCCACCGCCCCGACTCCGACACGATCTCGATGGTCTCACCTTCGGCCCCCGCCTCGGCGATCAGCTCCTCCGCACGCTCGGGATCGTAGGGGTACGCCTCGAGATCGGGGTTGAAACCGAACCACGAGGGACTCGAGATCTGGCACTGGTCGACCACCGCGAACCCCTGGAAGAGGTCGTTGGCGATGGCCTCCTTGTCGACCGCGAGGTTGATCGCCTGCCGCACCCTTGGGTCCGCCGTCACGCCTTCCATCGTGTTGAGGATGAAGTGGGGGTGTTCGAGCCCCTGCACGCTGGCGAAGTTCGGGGCGCGCTCGGTGTCCTCGGGCAGCAGGTTGGTCATCAGGTCGAACTCGCCAGCGCTCAGCCCGGACAGCCGTGTTCCAGCCTCGGGCACGAACCGGTACGTGACCGAGCCGATCGCCGGGGCGCCGTCCCAGTAGTCGGGGTTCGCCTCGAGCTGCAGGCTCTCGCCGCGGTTCCACGACGTGAACCGGTACGGGCCGGTCCCGACCGGGTTCTCGGCGAAGCCCGCGTCCTCCGCTGACACCGGCTCGACCATCTTCATCCAGTACATGCGCGAGGGCAGCACCGGGTCGGGGCCGTCGGTCGTGATGCGGACCGTCGTGTCGTCGACCGCTTCGGCGCCGGTGATGGTGTTGAAGAACGAGATCTGCTCCGAGTTGAACTCGGGATCGATGATCCGGTTGACGCTGAAGGCGACGCTCTCGGCGTTGAACGGCTCGCCGTTGTGGAACGTCACGCCCTCACGCACGGTGAACTCCCACGTCGTCTCGTCCACCTGCGTCGGCATCTCCGCCGCGAGGCCGGGTGTCAGCTCCCCTTCGGGCGTCCGCGCGATCAGGGTCTCGTAGACGTTGTCGTTGACCGCACGCTCGCCGCCGTCATCACGCAGCTGAGGGTCGAGACTGGTGGGCTCGGATCCGATCGCGATGACGATGCCGTTACCGGAGTCCGCCCCCGTGGTGGCGTCGCCGTCGTCGCCGGTGGTCGCGCCGTCCGTCTCCGTCGGCACCGCGGTGCCATCATCGTCGGTGGTGTCGTCACCGCCGCACGCGACCGCGAGCAGCGCGAGCGTCGTCAGGGCTGCCATGACACGAGTGAGTCGTCGCACTAGGTCTTCTCCTCGGACGTTCCCCCGGCCGATCCGCCACCGACCGTCGTAGATTGTATACTGTAGACGAAACCTGGGGTCAAGGGTCTCGGCCGCCACGAGCGCCCGCCCCCACCCACGGGAGGCGACGAGCGGTGAGCGCACGATCACCGACCCGCGTGGGGCTCATCGGGCACGGCGCGATCGGCGGCGCGGTGGCACGGATGCTCGAGGCGGGGCGCGTGCGCGACTGCGTCCTGGCGGGCGTGCTGGTGCGGCAGGCCGACGCGGACACAACCCCGGCGCTGGTCGACGACGTCGAGGAGCTGTGCGGACGCTGCGACCTGGTGGTCGAGGCGGCGGGGCACGCTGCCCTCGCCGCGCACGGTCCGGCGGTCGTCGCCGCTGGGGTCGAGCTGCTGGTCGTGAGCACGGGCGCGCTCGCCTCTGACGAGCTGCACCGTCGCCTGATCGAAGCCGGGCCGGGACGGGTCCTGATCTCAACCGGAGCCATCGGCGGCCTCGACACGCTGCGTGCCGCGCACCTCCTCGGGGCGCTCGAGACGGTGCAGTTGCACACCACCAAGCCGACCCGCGTACTGCGCGAGCCCTGGATGGATGCCCGCCTGCTCGAGCAGCTCGACGACGGAACCGAGCCCGTGACCGTCTTCACCGGTTCCGCCCGTGAGGCGGCCACGAGGTTCCCGCGATCGATCAACATCGGCGCGACGTTGGCGCTCGCGACACTGGGCTTCGACGACACCGACGTCGCGATCACCGCCGACCCGGCCGCCGACCGCGTCGAGCACGTCATCAGCGCCGAGGGACCAGCCGGGGAGTACGAGTTCCGGTTCCGCAACCGGCCATCGGCGACGAACCCCCGCACGAGCGCGATCACGCCCTACGCCGTGCTGCGGGCACTCGCAGACCGGACCGCCCGGGTGGTCGTCGGCGTCTAAGGAGCCCATTCCGTTCAAGGGGCCACGAGCTGCGGACCCGAGAGCTGTCGTATGGCGATCCCCCGGCTGTCGACGGCCGCGCCCAGCTCACCCGTGCCCTCATCCACTCCGGCGACCGACTCGCGATCGCAGAAGAGGATTGCCGTGCAGGTGTCTACCGCGGTGGCCCAGACGGCACCGTCGGAGGGGGAGAGCTGTATGTCGAGGAAGTCGCGGATGTTCGCGCACGGCAGCTGCTGGCAGTCTCCGCGGTGCACAGGGTCGCCCGGAGGGTTCGCCATCGCCGAGACGAGCAACGGATCCGGGGCGAGCGCGTTCGTCGATACGAGGACATAGGAGTTCCATGGCCGGGTCTCGTCGTGCTCGTCACCGACGGTCGTGCCCATGAAGGTCACCGCGATCCGCCCTCGATCGCCGGCCACGACGGTCGGGAAGTTCACCTCGCGGACTCCGGGCGGGGCGATCATCAACGGCTCGCTCCAGCTCCGGCCGTGATCCGTGGAGGTCGCCAGGTACGGGAGGCGGTGCTTGTCATCGATCCAGACGTAGTAGAGGCTGTCCTTCGAGTCCGCGCTGACTTGCGAGAAGGATTCGTAGTTCATCCCGACCTCCTCGCTCACCGCAACTAGATCCCACCTCGCGCCGGCGTCTTCGGAGATGGCGAGGGCGGGACGGTCACGGAAGGGCTCGAAGAAGCTCTCGGCGCAGAGCAGGGGAAGGAGCACCCGGCCCTCGGCGTCGGTCTGCACGTCGCCCGGGAAGAGGAGGCCACCGCCGCAGGACCCCACGAAACCGGGCATCGGGGTGGTGGGGAGGAAGGTTCGCCCGCCGTCCAGGCTTCGCATGCACTCCTGGTCGGTGACCTGGTTGACGCAGTAGTAGACGACTTCATCGAAGCTCGGGTCGGTGGGCTGCAGAGGGGTTCCCTCCGGGACCGGCCCCGAGGTCAGCGAAGGCCGGTCATTGATCCACGGGGCGGCCGCGATCGTCGTCTCGTAGGTGCTCCCTTGATCGTCGGTGAAGGAAAGCTCCGCCCCCGTCCCCGGGACCAGATCAACGAGGTCGAGCATGAACACCCGGCCCGTGTCATCGTCGACATAGACGAAGGGGTCCAGGGTGACGGGGTGGCGGTCGCCGGTCACGGGCGGCAACCCGGGTGAGACGTCCTCCCACGTCAGCCCTCCATCGGTCGAGCGAAGGAGCCGGTTCCTGGGGCAGGAGGTCAGGGAGCCGGCATTCGGTGCTGGAAGCATGCAGTCCCACGCCGCGGCCGCATAGAAGGCAGCCCCGGTGGGATCGACCCCGATCGTCGGCTCCCCCGCGTTCCGCCCCACGTCGACCGCTTGCAGCACCAGCGGGGGCCCGCGATGCGGGGCGGGTGCGCTCTGTGGTTCGGCGCTGGGGTTCTCACCCGTGATCCGAACCCCGTGGTAGGCCTGGTTGGGTGAGCTGGGCGTGCGCTGGGGGTGGGAGAGGAACTCGGCGGTTCCTCGGTAGCCGGAGTCCGATACCTTGACCGGCGTCACCCGCACCTCGTACGGGCCGGAGGCCTCCCGCACGACGAGTTGCTCCATGCCGGCACCCTGCACTGCGGAGGTCCCCACCAGCTTGCCGGCTTGGAAGACGTGAAGGTTGAACTCGTCCTCGGGGTCGTCCCACGCGATCGTTATCCGCATGCCTCCGTCGTGGGATCGCCAGTAGCGCGGCTCCACGTCGGCCGCGATGACGAAGTGGTCGCACAGTACGCCGGCGGGGTCGCGCTCGGGCGGACAGTACTCGGGGGAGAAGGTGGTTCCGACGGTGAAGGACCGCCCCTCCCAGGTGAGCCTGGGGTCATGCGGTCCGACTGCTCCGGAGGCCGGCTCCGCCGCACGGGCCGCCGAGGGAGCCGGAACCGCCGTGAGCAGCCCGAGCACACTGGCCACCGCGACGAGCGGGCGGGCTATGGGTCTCATGGCTGGCCTCCCCTTGGCAGAGAACTCTTGAAGCCTCACGACAGAAGTCTCTGCTCGAACTCTCCTCTAAACATCCCCCAGGTTGGTGATGTTTTCGGGAGCTGTCCGTCCACCATGGGGATGTGCGGATACTCATCGATCTCAAGTCGCTCACTCCTCCAGCAGGAGAGCTCAGACGATTGGCGGGAGATGAACCCGAGGCACAACCGATCGCCGAACAGTCGTTCTGGGGCTGGCTGGGGCTGCTGAAAGCCTTGTCCGAGAGCCTCGGAGAGTCTCAAGGGACGAGCCCCGATCCAGAACGCGGCACCTAGACGCCGCCCGTTGTGAGGGCTTGAATAGCTCCGATGGCGCCCACGGTGTGGAGCTCAGCCCTCTTCGGCCGGGATGCCGAGCTCGAAGCGCTCCGCGCATGCTTCCGGCGATCGGCGCCCGGTCGTCTTCAGATCCTCATTATCGAAGGCGAGGCGGGGATCGGCAAGACGACTCTGCTTTCCGAGGCGTTGGACGAGGCGCGCTCCATCGGTTTCGGCGTGTTCGAAGGCCGTTGCGAGGAGCTCGAGCGAGGGCGCGCCTACGGCCCGCTCGTCGACGCGCTCGGGTGCACAAGGGATGCCGACGATCCCCGTCGGCGGGAGATCGCGTCGATGCTCGCCGAGAACCCCTCCTCTGGGCCCGCGAGCACTCGATTCCGAATCGTTGACGCCTTCGGCGACTTCGTAGAGGAGCTGGCTGTGGGGGGTCCGGTCGCCCTTGCCGTGGAGGATCTCCACTGGGCCGACTCGGCGACGATCTCCACGCTCCGATCCCTCTCGAAGCGGCTGACGTACCTCCCCGTGGTGATCGCCGGCACCTACCGACCGATGCCCCGTACCCCGGAGCTGGCGTCCTTCCTCGAGGTCTCCCTTGCTGAGGGCGGACTGCGGATACCCCTGGGCCCGTTGAACGATGAGGCGGTCACACAGCTGGTCGCTGAGGCCCTCGGCACGGAGCCCGGCCAGAACCTCTTGGAGAGCGTCGCAAGCGCCGCCGGCAACCCACTATTCGTACGCGAGTTGGTCGACGCGATAGGAAGGGAAGGGGCGATCGAAGTCGCGGGCGGTCGAGCGGAAGTATCGAGGTTGGTTCTTCCGCCGGACCTCCGGCTCACGATCCTCCGTCGCATCAGCTTCCTGTCTGAAGAGGCACTCGCGCTGCTGCGGTTGGCTGCCGTCCTGGGAACGACGTTCTCGCCGGCCCACGTCGCGGCGCTCGCCGGGAGACCGGTGACAGACCTCCTGGGTCCGTTCGACGAAGCGCTTCGTGCAGGCGTCGTCCGGGAGGAGGAGCCGTCTCTGCGCTTCCGTCATGAGCTGATCCGTGAGGCCCTGTATCAAGAACTTCCCGCGGGCCTTCGCCGGGCCCTTCACCTCGAAGCCGCGCGCGCGCTGGATGCCCTTGGGGCTCTACCCGATCAGGTTGCACAGCACTACACACTTGGAGCCACAGAGGGAGACGAGCAGGCGATCCACGCGCTGATCCGAGCGGCGGAACACGCACCTCCTACCACCAGGCTCGACCTCCTCGAACGCGCCTCGGACCTCATGCCACCGTCACATGAGGAACGTGAAAGCACGGAGGTAGAGCTGGCACATGCTCTTATCTGGGCCGGCCACGTCCGCGATGGAGAGAAGCTCGCGTCCGACCTGTTGGATCGCCTTCCGGAAGGTGAGCTTGCGCGACGCGTGCGGCTCTCTCTGACCCGTGCGCTGTGGGCACAGGCGCGTTGGACAGAGCTCCTCGAACGCACCAACACCTGGCTGGCCGGTGGCGTCTCCACCGACGAGGAGCGAGCCATGCTGCTCGCGCACCGCTCGATCGCCGGCGCATTCGTTCGCCGTACGATCGAGGGTGACTCCCCGGAAGCGTTCGAGCGAGAGGCGGAAGAGGCCGAAGAGGCGCTGCAGATCGGCGAACGAGCCAAGAATGTCCGTCTGACCGTTTTCGCCCTCATGGCCCTCGCCCCGATTCGCGGCTTCCAGGACCGCATCCAAGAAGAGCTCGAGCTGGCCCAACGCGCGGTCGCCATCGTCGAACGCGATCGCGATCCCGATCTCTTGCTCATACATCCACACCTGATACTCGGGCTGGCCCTCCACGACCACGGACGGGTGGACGAAGCCGAGCGGGTTTTGCAAGAGGGGCGGCGGCTGGGCGAACGCCTGGGCAGCCGCTGGGACGTGCCTCTCTACCACGGTGTGTTGGCGACCATCTATTACAAGTTCGGGCGGTGGAGCGAGTCCATCGCGGAAGCAGAAGCCTGCCTCGCGACTTCGGAGGAGGTCGGTACCAGAGTGGGTCTCATGGTCTCTCTGCTTGCATTGGGCTGGATTGCGCTGTTTCGGAACGACCTAGACGAGGCCGAGCGCTACCTCGAAGAGATGGAAGGCATCGCGGAGGATCACGGACCGCAGTGGGGAGAGTCCGAATCCCTGAGGATCGCCCTAACCGACGCCGGAGGCGATCCCGAGAGCGTTCGGGCTTCTCTTCGCGAACTCCCGAGGTTGGCGACCATAAGCCTCCTCCCGGTCTTCCCTCTGGGCCTTGCCCTCGACCGTCGTCTTGCGACGACTTGGGTTGCCGACCTCGAGGAGCGCCACGGATCTCCCGAGGATCCCGAGAGCAGGGGCTGCATCCTCTTCGCCCGAGGTTTGGTCGACGACGATCCCGACGTTCTCCTTGACGCGACCGCGACCCTCCGCGAGGTCAACCTCTGGGTCACTGCGCTCGCAGCCGAAGCGGCTGGCGAGTGCCTCATGCGCCACAACCGGAAGGACGAAGCTGGAACGTTGTTCCGCGAAGCGCTGGACACGTTCGACCAACTGGAGGCGTCGCGGCTGACGGCACAGACGCTTGCGACGATGCGATCCCTCGGGTTACGGCCCGGCAAACGAGGGCGACGCGGCAGACAGCGCGTGGGCTGGGAGGCCTTGACGGAGACCGAGCGGAAAGTGGCCTGGCTTGCCGCGGAAGGCCTCACCAACCCCCAGATCGCGGAGAGGCTGTTCGTGTCCAGGCACACGGTGCACAGCCACCTGAAGCACATCTTCGAGAAGCTTGTGATCTCCTCTCGAGTGGAGTTGGCCACCGAAGCGGCGCGTCGTGGAGCCGACGCCGAAGCGAGGTCCTGAACTCCCGAATAGCAGCCGATCCGGTCCACTACGGCCGCCCTTCGGGGCGGCCTCCGTTCACCTACCTCGCCGTGCCCGGGGCGGTGCCGAAGGAGCCGGTCGAGAGGTCCAGGCCGCTAGCCGAGAAGTCGCCGCCCCACAGCAGCCGCATCGATATCGCTGGGACGCCGGGGAGGTTCCCGAGCAGCAGCCGGGCCCGAAGCCGACTGCCGGTCGGTACCTGAACAGGCATCACATCGAGGTCGAAGGTGACCAGTGATGGCGTCGGGCCCACCTCGAAGACGATCTGTTCGGCGGCGATCGCCGCAACGACGCGACCGTCCTCATCGACCGCGTCGAGATCAAGGTAGAGCCAGCGGCCGAGGGCCGGCACCGGCGACGACAGGGGTCGCGGTTCGTCGACGACGTGGAGCCGCAGCTGTGCTGGGCCGCCGAAGCTCGTGGCAGGCAGCGGCTCCGAGACGAGCTCGGCGCGACCACCGAGGAAGAGTGCGTCCTCGACGAACCCGCCACTGTGGCAGGTCGCATCCGGACCCTCGAGGGACAGGTCACCATCGAACTCGAGCGCCTGGTGGTCGCAACCCTCGGGCGACACCAGGCCGCCAGTGGGTCCGCCCGTCATCGAGAAGCTGAGGGTCTCCTCGCCCTCGAATCCGACCTCCTCGAGCGGTCGCGGCTCCTGGTGCTGGAGCTGCGCGATCGCGGCGAGACCGACCGCGGATCCGATCGTCTCCGCGGTCCACGTCCCTGGCCGCACCCCTCCGGGCACCTCGTCGAAGTCGATGTGGACGCTCGCGGCGGCGATGAACGGGTCAGTGCTGGTCGTCGGCTGGGTGACGCCGACCTCACGCCCGTCGGCGTCAAGCAGTCGCAGCTGCCATTCTTCGTCGATGTCGATGGGGTAGGCGATGCTGGCGTGGATCGCTTCGGTGCGTTCGTCGACCGTGAACGTCAAGGTTCGCTCACCGGCGTTGGCGCCGTTCAGATCCCAGTGGTCCGAAACGAGGACCCGATGGTCGCGCGCCGCCAGCACTCGCCGGTCGGCCCGTGCCTGGAGCTGTGCCAACCGGGTGGTCGAGAACGTCGGTGAGGTGACGAGGTCGATCGCTGCGGCGGCATCCGCCATGCCATAGCCCGACTGCCAGAAGGCGGAACCGTCACCCAGCGGACGGGCGGTGACCTGCAGGACCTGCGCCACCTGCTCAGGCGTCAGCTCCGGCCTGGCCTCGAGCAGCACGGCGACCAGCCCGGTGACGTGCGGTGCTGAGAACGAGGTGCCGCTGGTCCGCCCGCTGACGAGCGGGTCCTCTGGTGCAGGACCCAGGGGCTGGTTGCCTGGCGGGGTGCTGGGCATGACGACGCGGTCCCCCGGCGCCATGACGTCCGGATGCCACAGACCGAGCCGGTCGCCCTCGAAGTGGTAGTGGCCGTCGGCGTCTGGTCCGGAGGCGGTGCTGTTGTCGTACGGCAGGCCAAGAGACGAGAAGTCGGCCCGGGCAGGGAGGTTGCTTGTCGCGCCGACCGCGATGGCCCACGGGGAGAGGGCGTGCGTTGAGAGGGTCATCTCAGCGCCGAAGTTGCCGGCGGCGAAGACCACGGCAACCCCTGCATCGTGCAGGGCGCGGTGGGCGATGGTGAAGGGCGAACCAGGGTCGAACCCGTACCCGATCCTGCCGAAGGAGTTGTTCACGACCCGGATGTTGTACTGCTCATGCGTGGCCAGGATGTCGTCGTACGCCACGATGATCTCGCTGCTGAACACGAACACGACCGCACTCCCGAGCCCGTACGAGACGAGATCCGCGCCGGGAGCCACGCCGAGAAGCTCCGGGTGGGCCGACCCGTCGGCGACGGCGGTGCCGGCAACACCCGTCCCGTGCCCGTTACTGTCGGTCGTGTCGTGGGGCAGCGCGTCAACCGCCACCAGGAACGCAGGCTCCTCCGTCGCCGGTGCCGGCGAGACGACCTTGACGTTGCGCACGACCCGGTCGTCGAGATCCGGGTGGGCGCCGTCGACACCGGTGTCCACAACGGCGACACCGATCCCCTCACCGGTGAAGCCGAGGTCGTGGGCGGCGAACCCTCCCATCGCGCCGACGGAATCGGCCGACTGGAGCGCGTGGGTCCTGTCCGGGTACACGTCCTCGACCAGCCCCTGTGCGACGGCTCGCACGTAGTCCGGGACGGTGCCCTCGGCGATCGCCAGCGGCAGTTGCTTCATGGGCTGAGCTGCGACGCCGACCGCGCTCAGCGCGGCGACGTCATCCGCGGTGGGGATCGCCTGGAACCGCAGGATCGCGCGCACGGGTTCCTGAGACTCCCCGGCCGCGGCGAGCAGCGCCGGCAATCCTTGCCGTGGTGCGGCCGGGTGCTGCCCGTTCCCGGGCGCAGCGGCTGCGCTGCCCCAGCCGAGCGCGGCAACGAGCATCAGAACCGCCAGGAGCGGGCGGGCTATGGGTCTCATGACTGGCCCCCTCATTGCAGAGAACTCTTGAGCCTCACGAGAGAAGTCTCTGCTCGAACTCTCCTCTGAACATCCCCCAAGTTGGTGATGTTCTCGGCAGCTGTCCGTCCACGATGGGGGATGTGCTCGCCGAACAGTCGTTCTGGGGCTGCTCTAGCTGAGTGGTCGTGACCCTCAGTCGGCGGTCGAGGCCCCGAGCCGTGCCAGCAGCGCGGCGCTGCGATCCCACCGCTCGAGCACCGCGACGTGATCGGTCGCCGGGAAGCGCATCGGCCGCAGCGGTATCCCCAAGCTGTCGGCCTCGTGCTCGACGATCGCGAACGCCAGACCCAGCATCCCGTCGTGCTCGAGCAGCTCCACCACCTCGAGCTTCAGCTCGTGCGCGGTCGTGCCCTCCACCGCGATCAGTCCGGCACGTCGATCGCGACGCAGGTTGCGCCCCGTCGTCACGGCGGCGACAGCCGCGAGCAGCCGCGCTCCCGCGCCGTCGACATCGAGCTCCGCGCGGGACAGCAGCGCCACGTGCGGGAACCCCGCGGCGTCGACCGTGAGCAGGGGGAAGACCTGCTCGTCGCCGCCGACCTGAGGCTGGCCGCGGACGAGCTCCGCCACGGCCTCGGGCACGATCACGCGCCGCTCCACCGCTGGAACAGCTCGTGGCTGATCGCGAACTGGTCGAGCACCTTCCCGCAGGTGTGCAACAGCAGATCCTCGATGGTCTCGGGGCGGTGGTAGAAACCCGGGACCGGAGGCAGGATGGTCCCGCCCGCCAGGGTGACCGTCTCCATGTTGCGGATGTGGATCAGGTTCAACGGCGTCTCTCTCGTGACGAGCACGAGGCGGCGACGCTCCTTCAGCGTCACATCGGCTGCACGCGTGAGCAGGTTCGCGGTGTTGCCGTTCGCCACCGCCGCGAGCGTTCGCATCGAACACGGGATGACGACCATGCCAGCGGTCAGGAACGAGCCCGACGAGATCGCTGCTCCGAGATCGCGGGGGTCGTACACGACGTCGCCGAGCGCCTCGATCTCGGCGGGGTCGATCCCCATCTCCAGCTCGATGCTGGCGCGCGCGCCGTTGGACAGCACGAGGTGGGTCTGCACCACGTCGATGTCGCGCAGCACGCGCAGCAGGGTCGCGCCGAAGTGGGGGGCGCTCGACCCCGCCATGCCCACGACCAGACGCATGGGGTCTGCCACGTGCTCCCCTCCTGTCGTGCGCCAGCGTGCCGCGGCGGGTACGCTGGCCGTAGACATCCTACCATTCGGCTCGATTAGTCGGGGTGGACGTGAGCGCAGCGACGGACGCCGGCGTGCCGGGTCGCAGCTCCGCCCGACTGTCGGCCCTGGTCGTGGACCAGTTCCTGACGCTCGTCGCGGACGGCAACCTCGAGCCGGGGCAACGGCTGCCTCCCGAGCGCGCGCTCGCCGAGCGCTTCGAGGTCGGCCGCAACTCGGTTCGTGAAGCGCTGCGGGTGCTCGAGCTGCTCGGGATCGTCGAGAGCCGCCAGGGCGACGGCACCTACGTCCGCGAGCCCACCGCGACCGCGCTCATGGCGCCGTTCCGGCTCGCGCTGGGCCTGTCCGGTGCGGACGCGGCGCTGGAGGAGGTGTTGGCCTTCCGACGCATCCTGGAGCCGGGTTCGGCCGCGCTCGCGGCCCGTAACCTCGACGAGGAGGGCCGGGAACGGCTGGAGAGCAGCCTGCGCACGTTCGACCGCGCCCTCGCGGAGGATGCCGACGCCCCGCCCGGCCTCGCCGCCGACACCGACTTCCACCTCGCGATCGCGGTCGCGAGCGGGAACCCGCTCGTGATCGGCGTCCAACGGGCCCTACTCGACGTGCTGACGCGCTTCCGCGCGCAGCTGGCCCCGTCGAGCTACGACCCCGCCCCGCAACGCATCACGCGTGGGCACCACGCGGTGTTCGGCGCGATCGTGGCGCGTGACCCGGACGCGGCGCACGACGCGATGGCCCGCCACCTCGACGACGTGGCCGCGGCCCTGCCCGCGTCGCCTTGACGAGCGGACCACCAGATTGGTAGGACGTATCCGAGCGATCGATCCAGTGACCGACGAGGGCGACCGTGACGGGTGAGGCAGCAGCTGGCGGCGTCGGTGCCCGCGTGCGCCGCAACGAGGACCGCCGCCACCTGCGCGGTGAAGGCGAGTTCGTCGCGGACATCAAGCTGCCCCGCATGCGCGACGTCGCGTTCGTGCGCAGCCCCATCGCCCACGGTCGCATCCGTGGCATCGACCCGCCCCCCGGGGCCCCCGTCGGCAGCATCTGGACCGCTGCCGACCTGCGAGGGCTCACCTCGCCCATCGTCGCGGTCTCGGGCCGACCCGGGTTCCGGCCGTCGGAGTACCCGATCCTGTCGGGCGACAAGGTCCGGTTCGTCGGCGAGACCGTCGCCCTCGCCATCGCCGACGACCGTGCCGCCGCCGAGGATCTCGCCGAGCAGGTCTTCGTCGACCTCGAGGAGCTCCCCGCGGTCGTCGACTGGCGCACCGCCCTGGCCGACGGCGCCCCGCGACTGCACGAGGACTGGCCCGACAACCGCTTCATCGCGTACGAGGTCGACCTCGGGGACATCGAGTCGGCACGTCGTGACGCGCACGTGACGATCACGCGCGAGTACTCGATGGGACGCATGTCGGGGGTGCCGCTGGAGTGCCGGGGCGTGGTCGCCTACCACGACACGCGTGCCGACCAGCTCGTGGTGTACAGCTCGACCCAGTGGCCTCACGTGCTGCGCACCAAGCTCGCCGAGTTGCTCGGGATCGAGGAACGTCGTCTGCGCGTGATCGCGCCCGACGTCGGCGGCGGCTTCGGGATCAAGAACAACGTCTACCCCGAGGAGGTCGCGCTGGGCGCGTTGGCGTTGCGGCTGGGTCACCCCGTTCGCTGGATCGAGGACCGCTGGGAGCACCTGGTCGGCAGCGCGCAGGCACGCGACCACCACTACGTCATCACGGCACACGCGGCCGCCGACGGCACGCTGCTGGGGCTCGAGGCGGCGATCACCGTGAACGCCGGTGCGTACTCGGTGTGGCCATGGACCGCCGCGATGGAGGCTGGCATGGCGTCGGGGATCATCCCCGGGCCCTACCAGCTGCGCAACTACCGCTTCAGCGCCACCACGGTCGCGACCAACACCACCCCCCTCGGGCCGTACCGGGGCGTCGCCCGGCCGGGCGCGTGCTTCGCGATCGAGCGCACCATCGACGAGGTCGCCCACGAGCTCGGGCTCGAGCCCCGCGACGTCCGTCTGCGCAACGTCGTCCCCCCCGACCGGTTCCCGTACGAGTCGGTCACCGGGATGATCTACGACAGCGGCGACTACCCCGGCATGGTCACCGCCGCGGCTGCCGCCATCGATCACGACCGTGTGCGCGAGGAGCAGCGCAGCGCGGCCGTCACCACGCGCCGCATCGGCCTGGGCTACGCGTCCTACACGGAGCAGACCGCCCACGGCGTCGAGGAGTGGGACAAGCGCGGGCTGCCGGTCGTGTTCGGCTTCGAGGCAGCACGCGTCGCGCTCGACCCCAGCGGCAGCCTCACGGTCGACGTGGGCATCCAGTCCCACGGCCAGGGCCTCGAGACCACGCTGGCGCAGGTGGCCAACGAGGTGCTCGGGATCCCACCCCAGCAGGTCACCGTCCGCCACGGCGACACGGCCGTCTCGCCCTACGGCATGGGCACGTTCGCGTCCCGCTCGATGGTCATGGCGGGCGGCGCCACCTACCGGGCGTGCGAACAGCTCGCGAGCAAGATCGCCACGATCGGGGCGGCGCTGCTCGGGTGCGACCCCACCGACGTCCGCTTCGCCGATGGCCAGGTCACCGGCCCCGATGGCGCCGTGACCCTCGCCGAGATCGCCGACGCCGCGTACCTACACGTCGGCCGCATCCCGCCCGAGATCGAGCCCGGCCTCGAGGTGACCTACCGCTACCGCCCCGAGGTCGGCACCGGCACCTTCTCCAGCTCCACCCACGTCGCCAAGGTGGAGGTCGACACCGAGACCGGCGACATCCGCATCCTCGACTACCTCGTCGTCGAGGACTGCGGCAAGGTCGTCAACCCGATGATCGTCGACGGGCAGGTCCACGGAGGCGTCGCTCAGGGCATCGGCCAGGCGCTGTACGAGGAGTCGCGCTACGACCCCGAGGGGCAACCGCGCTGCACGACGTTCATGGACTACCTGCTGCCGGGCAGCACCGAGGTGCCTGACATCCGCATCGAGCACCGCGAGACGCTGTCGCCTTTCACCGTCCTCGGCATGAAGGGCATGGGCGAGGGCGGGGCGATCGCGCCCCCCGCCGCGATCGCCAACGCCGTCACCGACGCACTGCGCCCACTCGGTGTGTCGATCGGGTGGACACCCATCACGCCGGCCTCCGTCTGGCTGGCCATCCAGGACGCGGCCGAAGCGTCCGAGACCGTGGAGGGCCGTGGGTGAAGCCGCCACCGTTCGAGTACCTACGCCCCGACAGCGAGGACGAGGCCGTGGCGGCGCTCGCCGAGCACGGGGACGCGGCGAAGATCCTCGGTGGCGGACAGAGTCTCGTCCCGTTGCTGAACCTGCGCCTGACCTACCCCGAGGTACTCATCGACGTGGGCGCCGTGGCATCGCTACGCGCGAGCAGTGATGACGGCGGCCCCGTCCGTCTCGGTGCGACGACCACGCACGCCACCATCGAGGACCGCGCCATCCCGGACCCGACCGACGGCCTGCTGGGTCGCGTCGCCCGCGGCATCGGCTACCGCGCCATCCGCACGCGCGGCACGCTCGCCGGCAGCCTCGTGCACGCCGACCCGTCGGCGGAGTGGCCCGTGGTGATGGCGGCGCTCGGCGCCAGCGTCGAGGTGCGTTCCGCCAGAGGCCGCCGGTCGGTGCCCGTGAGGGAGCTGTACGCGGGCTACTTCGTCACGACCCTCGAGGCCGACGAGCTCGTGATCGGCGTCGACATCCCGCGGCTCGAGCCGGGTACGCGCTGGGGGTTCCGCAAGCAGGCGCGCAAGTTCGGCGAGTTCGCGGATGCGCTCGCGGTTGTGCTCGTGGACGTCGATCCCGATGGGGGCGTTCGGGGCGCGCGGCTGTGGCTCGGGGCGGCGGCCGAGGTGCCCCTCCACGTCGACGCCGCCGGGGACGCGTTGGTGGGGGCCGCCTGGGACGAGGACACGCGGGGCGCGCTGTACGCAGCCGTGCTCGATGTCCTCGGTCCACCGGACGACCGTGAACAGCGTTACGAACGCCACCTGCACGCTGTGACCGCGTGCCGGGCCGTCGACGACGCCATGGGAGCTGCCGCTTGAACACCGTGACCATCGACCTGCAGGTGAACGGGACCGTCCACCAGATCACCGTCGCCGCGCGCACGACCCTGGCCGACCTCGTGCGCGACCACCTCGACCTGACCGGCACCCACCTCGGGTGCGAGCACGGGGTCTGCGGGGCCTGCACCGTGCTCGTCGATGGCGCCCCGACGCGTGCGTGCATCACCCTCGCCGCGTCCGTCGACGGTGGCGAGGTCACCACCGTCGAGGGACTCGACGGCCCGGTGATCGATGCGCTGCGCGACGCGTTCTCCGCCGAGCACGGTCTGCAGTGCGGCTTCTGCACACCCGGGATGCTGGTGTCGTGCTGCGACATCGTGCGGCGCCGCCCCGGTGCATCACGCCAGGACATCCGCGAGGAGCTCGCGGGCAACATCTGCCGCTGCACTGGGTACGTCGGCATCGTCGACGCCGTGCAGCGGGCCATGGCCGAACTCGACCAGGAGGTGGCGCGGTGACAGCGCAGCGAGGCGGCATCGTGGGCGGCGCGGCGGTACCGCACGCCCCGCAGTTCTTCACCCTCCCCGACACGGAGGACCACGACCAGGTGGCGCGGGTCGAGGAGGTGATGGGCCGCATCGGGGCGGGCCTGCGCGACCTCGCGCCGGACGTTGTGGTCATCGTCGCCAACGACCACCTCGAGAACTTCGCGCTGTCCGCGGTGCCCTCGTTCACCGTCCACGTGGGACCGCAGGTGACGGGATCGTTCGCCGGACGTGACTTCGCCTGGCCCGTCGCGAGCGACCTTGGTGCGGCGGTCGTGCGTGAGCTGCAGGACCAAAGGTTCGATCCCGCGTTCACGCTCAACGCCTCGATCGGCTACGAGTTCGGCATCCCCCTGACGTTCTGCGGCTTCGACGCCGACACGTTGCTGCTGCCGGTCTACGTCAACACCTACGTCGCTCCGCAACCCCGGGCAGAGCGCTGCTACGCCTTCGGTCAGGCCCTGCACCGCGCCCTACTCGCCACCGCCACCACCGGCGTCATCATCGCCAGTGGCGGGCTGTCCCACTTCCCGGGAACGCCCCGCTACAGCCAGCCCGACGTCGACACCGACCGGAGCCTGTTCGACCAGCTCGCGGCCGGCAACCTCAGGCAGCTGCTCGCCTTCGACCAGGAACGGATGGACCACACCGGCAACGTCGAGGTCCGATCGTGGCAGATCCTGGCGGGGGCGCTGGGTGAACGGCGCCCCGACCTCACCGCCTTCGAACCGTCCTGGCACCACACGTACGCCGTCCTGGGCTGGACCTCCCCTGACGAGCAACCCCCGACCGATCTGCATTACCCGCCGATCCGTGCCGACCTGCTGCCGCTGACCGAGGCGCTCTACGGGCTGCGCATGCGGGCCGACGTCCGCGCCGCGTTCCTCGAGGACGCGGACGGGTACGCGGACGGCTTCGACCTACCCGCGCCCCAGCGCGACGCCCTCGTCGCCCTCGACGAGGACACCCTCCGTGAGATCGGCGTGCACCCCCTGCTCGCCTTCCTGGCGCGGCTGCAGGTCGACCTCGAACGACGACACGCTCAGAGCTGAGGAGACGTGATGCGCACGCTCGCGGACACCGACCGCTGGGGTCCCTGGATCGACGGGGCCGACGTCACCGACGGTTCCCGGCACGTCGCCAGCGTCGACGCACCCTACGACGCCCGCCACCTCGCCGACGTCGAGCAGGCCGGGCCCGACGATCTCGAGCGCGCCGTCACCGTGGCCACCGCCGCCTACCAGGAGCACCGGGACACGCCCGCGCACGTCCGTGCCGGGTGGCTGCAGGCGGCGGCCGACGTGGTCTCGGCTGATGCCGATGCCCTCGCCGGCACCATGGTCGACGTGCTCGGCAAGCCCGTCCGGATGTGTCGCGGGGAGGTGGGCCGGGGCGTGGCTCTGCTGCGGCTGTGCGCCGAGGAGCTCGCCCGATTTGGCGGCGAGACGCTCCCGCTCGACGCCGTGCCCGGGGGTGAGGGGCACTGGGGCTTCACCCGCCGGGAGCCGTTCGGCGTCATCGGCGCCATCACGCCGTTCAACGCCCCGGTCAACCTGCTGCTGCAGAAGGTCGCTCCGGCACTGGCGGTCGGCAACGCCGTCGTCGTCAAGCCCGCGCCCGAGGGAGCCATCACCGCACTGCAGCTCGCGGAGCTGCTCGACACGGCGGTGCCTCCGGGCCTGCTCGCGGTGCTCAACGGCGACGCAGCGCTCGCTCAGACCCTCGCCGGGCACCGCGGCATCGCCGCGGTCAGCCTCACGGGGGGCGTGGCGGCGGGTGAGTCGATCGTGGCTGCCGCGGGCCTCAAGCCGGTGATGCTCGAGCTGGGCTCCAACTCGCCCAACATCGTGTGCGCCGACGCCGACCTCGACGACGCCGCGAAGCGGATCGCGGGTGCGGCGTTCGGTGCGTCCGGTCAGCAGTGCATCTCGGCGCAACGGATCATCGTCGAGCGACCCGTGTTCGACGACTTCACCGACCGGTTCGTCGAGGCCGCCCGCGGACTACGCCTCGGCGACCCCGCCGATCCCTCGACCGACATCGGTCCGCTCGTCAGCGACCGTCGGCGC
This sequence comes from Actinomycetota bacterium, assembly GCA_019347575.1. Lineage (NCBI taxonomy): Bacteria > Bacillati > Actinomycetota > Actinomycetota bacterium. The sequence continues at coordinate 66,706 of JAHWKY010000016.1, forward strand.
GAGCACGTCCTGCGGTTCCTGGCCGACGCTGAGGAGCGGGGCGCGAAGGTCGTGCTCGACGGTCGCGCGGACGATCTGCTGTTCGGGCCCTCGATCGTGCGCGACGTGCCGGCGGACGCGCTGCTCGTCTGCGAGGAGGTGTTCGGACCGGTCGCGGTCCTCATGCCGGCCAACGACCTTGGCGACGCGATCGCGCAAGCGAACGACTCCGATCTCGGCCTCCAAGCGTCCTGTTTCACCCGCAGCCTCGCCAACGCCTTGCACGCGGCCGAGCGCCTGCAGGCCGGGACGGTGCACATCAACGAACCGTCCCGCTTCCGCCTCGACACCTACCCGTTCGGTGGTTACAAGCGCAGCGGTCTCGGCCGCGAAGGGGTGCGTTACGCGATGGAGGCGTTGAGCCAGCTCAAGTTCGTCAGCTTCCGGGCCGTCTGAAGGGACCACCGTGGCCAAGGGTCTGTCCGACTTCATCCGCCAGCTCGACGCCGAGGGCGGCGGTGATCTCGTCCGCGTGAAACGACAGGTCGACCCCGCCAACTTCGACTGCACCGCGCTGCTCGAGCACCTCGCCAAGCGCGGTCAACACCCGATGGTCGTGTTCGAGGACGCCCTCAACCTCAAGGGCGAGCCCTCGGGCATCCCCGTGGTGATGAACGTGTTCGCCACGCGCGAGCGCTGTGCGGCGGCGCTGGAGTTCCCGCGCCATCAGGCGAAGCTGCCGCTGGCGCTGGAGTTCTCCCGGCGAGAGCGGGAGCGGATCGACGCCGTGGTGATCGCTCGCGATGAGGCCCCGGTCAAGCAGGTCGTGCAGGTCGCCGACGAGGTCGACACCCGCGACCTGCCGATCGTGATGCACTCCGAGGGCGACTACGGGCCGTGCCTGACGATGACGCTGGCGATCAAGGATCCTGAGTCGGGCGCCTACAACGCCGCTTTCATCAAGGCGTTCTACGACTTCGAGGATCACCGCCGCTTGCGTATCACGATCCACTCCACCGACAGCGAGCGTGCTCTCGAGTACTACGAATCGCGCGGCATCGAGATGCCGATCGTCGCCATCCTCGGCCACCACCCCGCCTTCTATCTCGGCACGATGGGCCTCACGCCCTACGACTCCGACGACTGGACCACGATCGGGGGGTTCCTGGCCGAGCCCGTACGGCTGGCCCCGTCGGAGACGTGGGGGGAGGACTTCCTGGTGCCGGCAGATGCCGAGATCCTGATCGAGGGCGTCGTGCCGCCTGGCGAGCGCATGATCGCCGACCCGTTCGGCGACATCACCCGCCAGTACCAGGCGCAGACGCTGCGCCCGATCATGAACGTGACGGCGATCACGCGCCGCCGTGACGCCATGCTGCAGGACGTGTTCGCGGGTCACCGCGACCACATGACCGCGGGGCAGATCCCGAAGGAGGGGACGCTGTACAACACCCTGCGCAAGCGCTTCGGCGACATCATCCACGCGGTCCACATGCCCTACTCCGGCAGCGGACGGCTCGCCTGCTACATCTCGATCGACAAGAAGCGCGAGGGACAGGGCAAGGCGGTCGCGCTCGCCGCGATCCAGGAGTCGTGGACGTTCCAGTACGCGGTCGTCGTCGACTCGAGCATCGACGTGTTCGACGAGGAGGAGGTCCTGTGGGCGGTCATGGTCTACACCGACCCGTCCCGTGATGTGGACCTGATCCAGAACATCCCGACCGTGTTCACCACCGCGATGGGCTACCGCAAGGTGCTCATCGACGCCACGCGGCCGCTCGACCGCGCGATGCCGGACCAGAACCGCATCCCGCAGGAGGCTCTGGACCGGATCGATCCCGCTGTCTACCTGGAGGGCTGAACCGTGCAGCGCATCTTCTGGGCCACCTGTCCGCAGTGCGAGCAGGCGTTCACGGTGGACTACGGCATCCGTTTCGAGGACGTGCAGCTCGAGTGCCCGTTCTGTCGCCACAAGTTCAAGGCCGACGACGCGAAGGCGCTCGACGAGCGCTGGGCGTGATGGAGGATCCATGCTGATCGAGAACTCGTTCCACGTCGCGCTGCCGATCGACGAGGCGTGGGCCGTGCTGTCCGACCTCCCGCGCATCGCCCCGTGCATGCCGGGGGCGGAGCTGACCGAGGTCGACGGCGATGACCACCACGGCATCGTCAAGGTCAAGGTGGGGTCGATCAACACCCAGTACCGCGGGACCGCGACGATCCAGCAGGCGGACGCCGCGGCGCACCGGTTGGTGGTCGAGGCGAGGGGTCACGAGACCCGCGGACAAGGGCGGGCGAACGCGACCATCACCGCGGAGCTGACGCCCGAGGGCGATGGCACGACGGTTGCGGTCGTCACGGAGCTGCAGATCAGCGGGCGTGTGGCCCAGTTCGGGCGGGGCGTGCTGCAGGACGTCTCGTCCAAGCTTGTCGAGCAGTTCGTCGACGAGCTGCAGCAGGAGGTCGCGGGGGCACCGCAGGCCGCTCCGTCCGACACCGCCACGACGGAGGAGCCCGCGGATGCGACGGCCGACTCCACGCCGATCTCGCGGTCACCGGCGCCGATCCCCGCCCGCGCCCCGGCTGAGCCGGTTGACCTGCTGGCGCTCGGCGGCTCGTCGGTCGTACGACGCGCCGCCCCGTTGGTCGCGGGCCTCGCGGCGCTCATCGCGGTGATCGTGCTGCTGCGCCGGCGCGGCAACCAGTGATCGCTGCCATCGTGCTCGCCGCAGGCAGGTCCTCGCGGCTCGGCCGACCGAAGCAGCTGCTACCCCTGGGAACCCGACCTCTGCTCCAGCACGTCATCGACACGGCAGCCACCAGCGTCGTGGACACGACCGTCGTCGTGCTCGGGGCCGCCTACGAGGACGTCACGGCGGCCATCACCCTCCCTGCCGCCACCGCTGTGGTGCTCAACCGCCGCTACGAGCAGGGCCTGTCGACCTCGCTACGTCGTGGGCTGTCCGCCCTGGGGCCCGACGTCGGCGCGGCCGTGATGCTGCTGGGCGATCAGCCCACGGTCTCGGCCGGTGTGGTGGATGCGCTCGTCACCGCGCACCGACGGACCCGGCGCCAGATCGTGCGCGCCACCTACGACGGCGAACCCGGCCATCCGGTCCTGCTCGCGCGGGGCGTGTGGGCGGCTGCCTGCCGGGTGCGCGGCGACCGCGGAGCTCGCGCACTTCTCCATCGCCCCGACGTACTGCACGTGGACGTCGCCGGCCCCGCCCCATCCGACGTGGACACCTGGGAGGACTACCACCGCCTCCTCCTGCGGTGACGGGAGCACCCACTCCCAGGCTCCCGGGATCAGCGCTCGCCTCGAGCTCGGAGGGCTGCGGGGCGGGCGGCGATGCCGTGGATGGGGCCCGCGCGGTCGCGCAGTGAGCCGCCGCATCGACCCCGCTGCCACGCCAGGAGCTCGGTGACGATCGACCACGCGATCTCGACCGGGCCCTCGGCGCCGAGATCGAGTCCCACGGGCCCATGCAGCTTCAGCTCGTCCGCGAGCGACAGGGCGATGCCCTCACGCGCGAGGTCCGCCACCATGCGGTCACGGCGACGCCGCGGGCCGAGCACACCGAGGTAGGACACGTCGGTGCGGAGGAAGCTGCGCAGGTACTCCACGTCACGCAGGTAGTGGTGGCTCATGACGATCACGTGCGTGCGCGGGTCGGGGTGGACCTCCCCGGCCGCGACACCGGGACGGTCCACCGCGACGAGCCCGTCGGCGTACGGGAAGCGGGCCGCGGTGAGCAGGTGGGGCCGGTCGTCGACGACGATGGTGCGCCACCCGAGGGTGCTCGCTGCGGCGACGACCGGTGCGGCGTCGTGCCCCGCCCCGCACACGACCAGGCGGGGCGGGGGCAACACCACGTCGACGAAGATGCGGTGCTGACCCGAGGAGGTCGTTACCCAGGTCGTGCCCGCCACCTCGGCTTCGAGCGCCTGCCGACACGCCTCCACCACGGCGTCGTCGAGCGCCGCCGGGGGCGCGTCGGGGTCGACGACGTGCCACGTCCGCGTCGTCGGCTCGGGTTCGTCGAGCACGCGCACCAGGGCCACGGCCCGACCGTCACCTTCGGCGGCGCCGATCGCGGCGAGGGCAGGGCGGGCGCGATCCGCCGGTTCGACGAGCACCTCGATGGCCCCGTTGCAGCCCAGTCCCCAGCCCCACACGGCCTCGTCGTCGGTCGTGAGGTCGAAGCTCAGCAGCTCGGCGGACCCTCCTGCGGCGACGCGCCCGGCGGCCGCGACGACGTCGGCTTCCAGGCAGCCGCCGCTGATGTTGCCGACCGTTGCCCCCTCCGGCAGGACGACGAGGCGAGCCCCCTCGCGCCGGTAGACCGATCCACGTGTGTGCACGACGGTGGCGACGGCCAGGGCGCGGTCAGCGGCCTCGACGAGTCGGGCGCGTTCGGCGCATGTTCGGGTGGTCATCGCGCCGTTCCTCCGGTTCCGTAGCGTCGCGGTTCTTCGCCAAGGTCGGCGTACCTGGTCAGTGCGACCGCGACCAGCGAGGTCACGACCGCAGCCGCCAGGACGGCGACGAACGCGCGACCGAGCGCGCTGTCGCTGGCGGCCTCGAGGTCACCGGTGCCCGACACCACCTCCACGAGCACCGCGAACAGGGTGGCACCGGCCACACCGGCCAGGAAGCGCAGCGTGTGGAACGCCCCGGTCGAGGCGCCCCGCCCGACCCGACCGACCGCCTCGCTGACGGCGACGGCGGCGGTCGCCTGGACGGCGGCGACCCCCACGCCGACGGCCAGCATCGCCACGATGACGAGGACGAGCAGCCGGGTCGCCGCCCCGAACGCCAGCAGGCCGCTGCCTCCCGCGAGCAGGAACGTGCCCATGACGAGGACAGCGCGACGACCGAACCGATCGGCGGCGTGACCCACGAGCGGCGAGGTCAACGTCCAGCTACCTGGCAACACGAACACGAGCGCCCCCGCGATCCCCAACGAGTATCCGAACAGGTGGACGAACATGAGTGGCGTGATGAGGAGGATGCCGAACAGGACGAGCGCTTGCAGCGCCGCGATCGCGGCTGGGGTCGCGTACGCACGTCGCCGCAGGATGGTCACGTCCAGGAACGGATCGTCGGTGCGACGGAACCGCCGGACCGCCGCGACCAGCGCGGCCACGCCACCTGCCAGCAGTGTCGAGGTGGACAGCGACGTCCAGCCCCAGGCCTCGGCTCGTGACAGCGACACCATCACCCCGACGAGACCGACGCTGACGAGCGCCGCACCGACGGCATCGAAGCGTCCGCGGCTGCGACTGGGCGGCACGTCGGGGAACAGCGCGACGCTCGCGATCAGCGCCAGCACCGTGAGCACGACGTTCAACCAGAACACCGCGCGCCAGGAGGCCGTCTCGGTCAACCACCCCGCGATGAGCGGGCTCACCGCGAACGACGCACCGTTGACCGCCACCCACGTGCCCATGGCCTTGCCGCGGGCACCGGGTTCGAACGCCGCCACGACCGTCACCATGATGGTCGGCAGGACCGGTGCGTTGCACACGCCCTGGCCGACGCGTGCCGCGATGACCCAGCCGTATCCGGGAGCGGCGGCGAGCAGCACCGAGACGACGAGGAACGCGGTCAGGCCCACCAGGGACACCTTGCGGCTGCCGTAGGTGTCGACGAGGCGTCCAGCGACCGGCAGGGCTACCGCCAGGGCGAGCACGTACGAGGTCACGAACCAGGCCCCGACACTGACCGGCACCCCGAACTCGTCCAGCACGTCGGGGAGGGCGACGTTGGCCACGCCGTTGTTGAACGTGCCGAGCACGGTGCCGAGGAGCACGATGGCCAGGCCGAGCCACGCCGAGCCACGGCGGAGGGCGACCGAACCGGGTGCGGCGGTCACCGCAGACAAGGGGCGCCGGGCAGCGCCACACCGCCCTGCCTCAAGGTGCGGCCCTCCCGGCGTCTCCGGCTGTACATCGTATACTGTAGACGACCTAGGGGCGCCGGAGGGCACGGCCGGCGCCCCCGCGTGCGAGCGGATCCGACCGTGCCTCCGCGAGGAGCAACCCGTGGGCGTCGAGGGCATCCGGCCGGTCGGTCGCCGACACCAGCCCCTGCGCGAGACCGTCGCCGACGAGATCCGGGGGGCCATCCTCGCCGGTCGCCTCGCACCGGGCGACCGACTCGTCGAGGATCGTCTCGCGGACGAGCTGGGGGTGTCACGCAACCCCGTGCGCGAGGCGTTGCGCATGCTGCAGTCCGAGGGGTACGTCGAGATCGTGCCCCGACGCGGCGCGTCGGTGGCACAGCTGACGGCTGAGGAGGGTCACGATCTCCTCGAGGTCCGTGGGCCGCTCGAGGCGCTGGCCGCTCGACTCGCCGCGCGGCGCATCACCGCTGACGGGATCGAGGCGCTGCGTGACGTCCACCGGCGCGGCACCGCCGCGGCGGCTCAGGGACAGCTCGACGATCTGCCGCCGCTCAACACCGAGTTCCACGCCGGCATCGTCGCCGCAGCGGGCAACGTCTACCTCGCCGATTTCATCCGCTCCCTGCGCGACAAGATCCAGTGGGTCTACGCCGCAGACGTCAAGGCGCGGGCGGCGGAGTCGTGGAAGGAGCACGGCGAGCTGCTCGAGGCGATCGCCCAGGGGGACGAGGACTACGCCGCCGACCTCGCGTCGGCGCACATCTTCCACGCTCAGAGGGCCTTCACCGGCGTCGATCGCGCCGACGGGGCGGCATGACGAGCGCCGTCCCTCGACGTTCCGAGGTCAGCGACAGCCCCAACCCCCACTGGATCGGGTTCTCGCTCGTCACCCTCGCCTACCTCGCGGTCACGGTGTGCGAGTCGATCCTCGCACCGCTGTTCCCGGTCGTGGCCGACGAGCTCGATCTCGACCTGGCTATCGCCGGGTTCGCCTTCGGACTGCTCACGGGGGCTATCGCTGTGGGCAACTTCGCCGGCGGCTACGTGCTGGCGCGGCTCGGACCACGCACCGGGATCCTCGCCAGCCTGGCACTCGCAGCCGCGGGCTGTGCCCTGGCTGGGACCGCCAACGCCCGAACCACCTTCCTCGCCGCACAGGCGCTCATCGGGCTCGGGGCGGGGATCTTCTTCGCGCCGGGACTGAACGCGGTCGGGCGCCTGGCCGGCGCGCAGCGCCGCGGTCTGGCGATGGGCATCTTCGGCGTCGCGTTCTCGGGCGGGCTCACGATCGCGGCGCTTCTCGCCGCTGCCGGAGACGCGGGTAACTGGCGGGTCGCCTTCTGGGTCGCGACGGCGACGTGCGCGGTCGCGGCCCTCGTGATCGCGGTCACCCCCCTGCCCGCGCGTCTCCATGGGCCACCCGAAGGGCGTCGACGACGGCTCCGCGAGGCGCTCGGCGTCGCGGTCATCGTCGGGGGGGTCGGGGCGGTGCTCCAGTACGGCACGGTCGCGTTCCTGCCCGTCTTCGCGGTCGCCTCGTGGCGCCTCTCCCCCGCCGCCGCCGCGTTGCTCCTGGCCGCCGCCCGGATCGTGTCGGTCCCGGCGAAGCTCGCCGCCGGGGCGGCGGCCGACCGCTGGGGCAGCCACCGCGCGGTGTGGGGACTATCGATCGTGCTCGTGCTGACCGGAGCGTGGTGGACCACGATCGGCGACGCCACCACATCGGGCTGGGCGGCGGTCGTCTTCGCGGCCACCGTGAGCGCGCTGTTCCCGATCGCCAACCTCCTCGCGGTCGAGGGCTTCGGTGAGCGAGGGCCGCTGCTCGGCACCTACCGCTCGGTCCAGATCGGCATCGGGGCGGCCGGCGCCTACCTCATCGGCGTGTTCGCCGATGCTGTCGGACTGGCGCCGACGTTGGCCGTCTCGGTGCTGCTCCCCGTCGGGCTGTTCGCGCTCCGGCGCCCGACGCTCGAGACCACCGAGGTCGTCCCCCCTTGAGGTACCTCGACGACGCCCTCGTGCGTCGACTGGTCCCCCTCGACGCCGCGGTCGAGGCGATCGAGGACGCGTTCCGCGGGCTCGCGGACGGGACCGCAGCGCTCCAGGCCCGTGTGCGGACCAGCGCGAGCGGGACGAAGCTATCGACGATGGGCGCGGTGTGGGACAGCGGGGGCGTCGTCGGCGCCAAGGTGTACACGACGACGCCACGCGGACGGTTCCGCTTCGTCGTCGTGCTGTTCGACAGCGACGACGGCACGCCGATCGCGCTGCTCGACGCCGACGGCCTGACCGCGATCCGCACCGCGGCGACCTCGGTCGTCGCAGCACGCCACCTCGCACGCCCGGAAGCGGCCGTCCTGACGATCTTCGGTGCCGGCATCCAGGCGGACGCCCACCTCGACGCGTTCCACGCATCGCGCCACCTCGAGGACGTCCGCATTGTCAACCACCGACCGGTCGAGAGGTTCGTCGCAGACGCCAGCGAACGCACCGGCCTGCCGGTCCGCCAGGTGACCGACGCCGCCGACGCCTTGCGCGATGCTGGACTGATCGTCACCACGACGCGAGCGACGACACCCCTCTTCGACGGCCGTGACGTCGACGACGGGGCGCACGTCACCGCCGTTGGGGCAACCCGCCCCGGTGTCCGCGAACTCGACGACACGCTGCTCGCGCGGGCCGGCACGGTCGTCGTGGAGTGGCTCCCGCAGGCCCAGCAGGAGGCCGGTGATCTGATCGGCGCGGTCGCGGCAGGCGCCTTCTCGTGGGACCGCGCGGTCGAGCTGGCGGAGGTGGTTTCGGGGCGGGTGACGGGGCGGACCACAGCCACCGCGATCACCGTCTTCGAGTCGGTCGGCGTGGGACTCGAGGACGTCGCCGTCGCGGCGACAGTGCTCCGCGCCGCGGAGGCCGACGGCCTGGGTCGCGAGCTGCCGTGACGGCGACACCGACCGTGGGCGTGCTGCGCACCATCAGCGTGCCGACGGCCATGCCGCCGTAGGGTCAGTGGCGAACTGAGGAGACGGCGTGGGAGGAAGCTTCCAGGGGACGTTGCCGGTGGCGGCGGAGCAGGCCACCGGCCGGGGGGTACGCGGCGTCGTCGCAGCGGCCGCGCCACATGCCGCCGCCCTCGGGGCGGAGGTGCTCAGGGCCGGCGGCAACGCGTTCGACGCCGTGGTGACGGCGGGGCTGGCCGAGACCGTGCTGCTTCCACCCAAGTGTGGGCTCGCCGGGGACCTGATCGCGCTGCGGCTCGAACCGGGACAGGACGCGCCGACGGCGCTACTGGCGATCGGCGGCGCCCCGGCCGGACTCGTGGATGCGGTCGCGCGACAGGGGTGGGGCGCGACGGGCCCATCCGCGGTCGGTGTCCCGGGTGCACCCGCCGGCTACGCCGCCCTCGCGGAGCTCGGTACCCGTAGCCTGGTCGAGCTCGCTGCACCCGCGGCTCGTCTGGCACGGGACGGGTTCGTCTGGGCCCCGATCTGCACCGTCCTCGCCGAGGAGTCGCACGACCTCGTGGCCCGCTGGAACCCCGAGGGGACGCGCTATTTCCCAAGAGGGGCTGCGATAGCGCCGGGGTCGGTCGTGCGACTGCCCGGACTCGCCGCCGTGCTCGACGAGTTCGCCGCCCGCGGCGCGGGTCTGTTCGAAGGGCCGGTCGGTGACGCGGCCGTCGCCAAGGTGCGCCAGCTGGGCGGTGTGGTGACGATGGAAGACCTGAGCCGGTTCGGAGCGGCCGATTGGTGCGAGCCGGCGCGAGGCGAGGTGGCAGGCCACGAGGTGTGGGCGACACCAGCACCGACCCACGGCCCGTCGCTGCTGGCCGCCGTCGCGGCAGCCCAGCCCGGCGACGATCCGGGCGTGGTCTGGCAGCGGGTGCAGACGGCCATCGCCGAGCGGCGGGGAACGCTCGCCGATCCGCGCGAGGGGACCTCGATGGTGAGCGCCGCCGACGCGGACGGCAACGCCGTGGTGGTGATCCACTCCAACTCGTACCCACGCTTCGGCAGCGGCCTCGTCGTTGCCGACTACGACCTGATCCTGGCGAACCGGGCAGGGCGCGGGTTCACGGGTGAGCCGGGTCACCCGAACTTCCCGGCCCCGGGCAGGCGCCCCGCGACGACGCTGCACGCGTGGGCCTGGGGCGGCGACGGCCGTGCCACGCTCCTGGGCGCAACACCGGGGGGAGCCAACCAGATGCCCTGGAACGCCCAGCTCATCCAGCAGCTCGTCGATGACGAACGACCGCTGGGGATGCTCGTGGTCGCCCCGAGGTGGGAGTGGCTGCAGCCGGACTCCGATGGCGAAGACGGCCCCGCCCAGGGTCACGGCATCCGCGTGGAGGCGGGCTTCGCGGCCGCCGACGTGGACAGGTTGCGGGCCGTGGCCGACCACCTCGAGGAGGTGGCTCGGTGGGGGCTGCGTTCGGCGCAACAGGTGCTCGCGCGCCCCGAACCCGGCGCGGCACTGACCGCCGCGGTCGACCCTCGAACCGGCGGGACCGTCGTCCCAGCCTAGGTCAGTCCGCCGCGAGACCCCGGATGTACTCGAGCAACCGGATGTGCTTGTTGGTGTCGAGCTCCATCGTCTCGATCAGCACCGTCCACCAGCGCGTGTCGTCCACGTCCGCGACCTGCTCCTTCAGCTCCGCGAGTTCGCGAGCGTCCTCGCGCTCGATCTGGAGCAGCTCGTCGGTCTTGGCGACCAACCCCGGGTCGTCGAGGATCGCCCGGGCGCTGGGAACCGTCGGGCCGATCGGGTTGCGCGACTCCGACTCCGCGCGCAACCACGCGATCATCTCGCTGAACAGACGATGGTGGCGGACCTCGTCGTCGAGGATCAGGTTGATCAGGTAGCGGACGTGATCGTTCGTGGACTCCTCCGCGAGGTGGCCGTAGCTGCGCAGCACCTCACGTTCGGTGTCCATGTGTTCCTGGAGGTGGCCGGCGAGCTGCCGCGCCCAGGCGTCGATGTCCAGCACGTGCATGCCTCTCGTCAGCGCTGCGGGGCGCGGTCAGTCGAGCGATTCCACCTTGTCGAGTATCTGCTGCATCTCGCCGCGGTCGAGCGCTCGCATCGCAGCCGCCCGCACGTTGCCACGTCGAGACAGCTTCAGCGACACCGCCTGCGCCGTCGCCTGGTCGGGGCACTCCGCCACGAGCAGGATGTCGAAGGGCCCGATCGTCCAGTAGGTCTCGAAGATCTTCACCCCCAGGCGCTCCATGGTGTCGACCGCCTCGTTGGTCCGCACGATCGATCCGCGCGTGTCCTGCAGGCCCTGTTCGGTCCAGGTCAAGGTGAACACGTACGTCTCCATCCCGGCTCTCCTCCTCGGCGTGGGGCACGCCGGTCATCTTCAGTAGGCGCGCACGGATCCACCGTCCACGCGGATCAGCGCCCCGGTCACGTAGCTGGCTCTGGCGCTGGACAGGAACACGACGACGTCCGCGAGCTCCTCGGCTCGACCGAGACGCTGCAGCGGTATGGCCTCGATGTGCCGGCGCCGCACCTCCTCCGGGGGGAGGCCCTCGTGCGCGGCCATCCAGGTCTCGGCGCGATCGAGAGCTGGGGTGTCGAACTGGCCCGGCACGACGACGTTGACGAGCACGCCGTCGTCGGCCAGCTCCTCGGCCAGCGACCGGGCCGCCGCCATCACCCCGGACCGGAAGACGGCGGACAGCGCGAGCTCGGGCGTGGCCTGCACGACCGATCGCGCGGTGAGGAACAGCATCCGGCCTTGGTCCGAACTGGCGAGCAGCGGCGCAGCCTCACGGGCCGCGTGCAGCGCGGGCTGCAGCATCGAGCGGAAGGCCGCGTCCTCCGCGTCCTGGTCTACCCCGAGCAACCCTCCCGGCTGCCCCCCGCCCGTGTTCACGATGAGGATGTCGAGTCCTCCGAGCGCCCCGGCCGCCTGCTGGACCAGTCGCTCCGGAACACCACGCTCACGCAGGTCACCCTCGAGCGCGACCGCGCCATCCAGCTCGTCGGCGACCCGCTGCGCACGTTCCCGTTCGCGACTGACGGTCGCAACCCGCACCCCTTCGGCGGCGAGGCCCTCAGCGACGGCGCGACCCAGACCGGACGAGGATCCGAACACCAGCGCCTTGCGATCGGTCAGGCCGAGGTCCACGTCAAGCCCCCAGGAAGACGGTGCGGGTCTGGGTGTAGAAGTCCATCACGGTGGGCCCGAGCTGCTCCTTGTGCGTGGCAGTTCCTGACCGCTTGATACCGCCGAACGGGGCGTTGAACGACGCTCCGACCGTCGGCCGGTTGACCTTGACCATGCCCGCCTGGATCTCACGCACGAACCGCTGCGCGCTGCGCAGGTCGGTTGTGCAGACCGACGCGGTCAGCCCGTACTCGCTGGCGTTGCCGCGCTCGATGGCCTCGTCGAGCGACCCGACGCGCTCGAACCCGACCACGGGGCCGAACACCTCGTTGCACGCCACGTACATCGAGGGGTCGACGTCGACGAGGATGGTCGCGGGGAAGAACCAGCCATGGTCGAGCCCGTCCCCGGTGGCTCGCTGTCCTCCCGTCACGACGCGTGCTCCTGCATCGACCGACGCCTCCACGGCCTGCACCATCGACTCGAGGGCCCGCTCGTCCACCAGCGGGCCCATCGTGACGCCGTCGTCGAGCCCGCTCCCGAGGACGTGCGCCTCGGCCAGCGCGGTGACGCGCTCGAGCAGCTCGTCATGCACCGCGCCGTCGACGAGTATCCGCCCCGCACCCGTGCAGGCCTGCCCCGTGAGGGAGAAGCTCGAGCGCGCGACCACCTCGGCCGCCGCGTCGAGATCGGCGTCGGCGAGCACGACGACAGGGTTGTTGCCGCCCAGCTCGAGCTGTGCCCTGCGGCCCAGGCCGATCGCCGCGTGGATGCGTGCGCCGGTCGCGGTCGACCCGGTGAAAGTGATGGCGGCTACACGTTCGTCCTCGACGAGGAAGCGCCCCGCGTCGAAGCCATGGACGACGTTGACCACGCCCGGCGGGAACCCGGCCTCGTCGAAAGCCGCCCCGAGGCGCTCACCCATCAAAGGGGTCATGGGCGAGGGCTTGAACACGACCGTGTTGCCAGCAGCCAGCGCGGGACCGATCTTGCGGCTGGCGAGGTTGAGCGGGAAGTTCCACGGGGTGATGACGCCGACCACACCCACCGGGTCACGAACGGTGTACACGGTCGCGTCGGGGTCGTCCGCCGGGAAAGTCGCGCCGGCCAGTCGGTACGCCTCGCCGGCGTACAGGCGCAGGTTGTCGGGCGTGCGCGATGCCTCGTTGCTGGCCGGTCCGAGCGGTTTGCCTTCCTCGCGGACCATGTCACGGGCGTTGTCGGCAGCCTGCTCGTCGAGGATGGCAGCGGCGCGCTCGAGCAGCGCCGCCCGCTCCCCCGGCCCGGTTCCGCGCCACGCTCCGAACGCCTTGCTGGCGGCGTCGACGGCGGCAGTCACGTCGTCGCGCGTCGACTCCGGCGCGCTCGAGACAACCTCGCGATCGTCTGCCGGGTTGCGACGCTCGAACGTGGCATCGCCCGACGCCGGCCGGGTCTGCCCTCCGATGCGGTTGTGCACGACCTCCACGGCTACCTCCCCGGTGCGCGCGTCACTCCCACTTCGAGTAGTCCGCCGTCCGCCCGAGGGTCTCGAAGAGGGCATCGATCGCGGCCTTGCAGCAGGCGATGTCCTGCTCGCCGTTCCCGCCGCTCGCCGAGATGGCCCCGACCACCTCGCCGTCGACCTCGACCGGCCAACCGCCGACGAAGATCGTGAACCGACCCTCGTGCTGGGTCATGATCCCGAACGCCTCCTCGCCCGGGACGGCGTTGGTGTACCGATGCGTCGGCTTGCGGTGCGCCGCCGCCGTGAACGCCTTGTTCATCGCGATCGCGACGCTGCTGACCTTGCCCCCCTCGAGCCGTCGCAGCGCGATCGGGTAGCCCGCGTTGTCGGCGACGCACAGCACCTCGGGCACGCCCAGCTCCTCGGCCTTGGCCTGGGCTGCGTCGAGCATCAGGTTGGCCTCCTCGAGCGTCAGCGTGGTCACCTGCTTCACGGCTTGCCTCCTCGTGGCGGTCGATGTCGGTACGCGGCGCCTCACCGTCGGGTCACCGCGCGGGCGCCGGATGGGGCGCTCGGACGAGAACGTATACTGTATACGACAGCGCGTGACAAGCACCGTGTGGGCCGCGTCGCGGCGTCGGCCCCTCTAGCGGGGCCGGGCGTGCACCACGGCGTCGATCTCGATCGGGGCACCCCGTGGCAGCGCGCGGACCTCGACCATCGTGCGGGCGGGGCGAGGGGGCGAGAAGGCGGCGAACCAGGCCGCGTTGACCGTGTCGCGCCACCCGAGGTCGGTCACGTACACGGTCGTGCGCACGACGTCAGCCAGGCCGAGTCCGGCCTGAGCCAGACGTTCCTCGAGCAGCGCCAGGACGCGCGCCACGGCACGATCGGGTCCGGTGGCCAGCGAGCCGTCCGGCTCGTAGGGCAACACTCCCGATACGTAACCGCATCCGTCGGGCAGCAACCGCACCAACGCGTAGGGGTGTTCGGGGGTCTCCTCACCCGCACCCCGCACGACGGACGGCACGCCACGGTCCACCGCCGCCTCCCGCGATCAAGGGGTTGACCCCCGTTTCGTATACAGTATACTGCGCTTCCTCACCTGCCGCTGGAGGTACGCCATGGCCGAACTGCTGTCGAGGGAAGAGTTCCGCCAGGAGCTGGAGAACGCCATCAAGGGCCGCGAGGCCAAGGACGCATCGTTCAGCGTCGCTTGGGCCGAGGGCAAGCTCGAGCGCCACCACTTCGCCCGCTGGGCCGAGAACCACTACCACTACGTGGGACCGTTCGCGGACTACCTCGCCTACATCTACGCCAACTGCCCGGACGACTGGACCGAGGCCAAGGACTTCCTCCTGCAGAACATGTACGAGGAGGAGATCGCCGACATCCGCCACACCGATCTGCTGATCCGCTTCGCCGAGGCGTGCGGGTCCACCCGCGAGCGCGTCGAGGATCCCGACAACATGAACCCGGTGACGCGGGGACTGCAGGCGTGGTGCTACGCGGTCGCGTTCCGCGAGCACCCCGTGGTCGCGACGGCCGCGTTGGTGGTCGGGCTCGAGTCGCAGGTACCCAGCATCTACAAGAAGCAGATCAAGCCGCTGCGGGACCCCGACGTGTACGGCTTCACCGAGGACGAGATCGAGTTCTTCGACCTGCACATCACCTCGGACGAGATCCACGGTGAGCGCGGCTACCAGATCGTGCTCGACCACGCTGACACGCCGGAACTACAGCAGCGCAGCATCGACATCGTCCGCGTCGGCGCCGACATGCGGTACAGCTACACGCGCGCGCTGTACGACTGGTACGTCCGCCCCGACCTCGGCGACGTGCTCGCCGAGACGACCGACGACGAGGTGCGCCAGGACCCCGCGCTCGCGGGTGCCGGGTCCGCCTGACCGTGCCGACGATCCACTACAGGACCACCGATCGGAAGGTCGACTTCCCCGAGGGCGAGGACGTCAACCTCCTGCGCGTCGCGATCCGCAACGACGTGGGGATCCCGTACAAGTGCGCGAGCGGCAACTGCGGCACCGATCGCGTCCTCATCGAGTCCGGCGCCGAGCACTGCAGTCGCATCCGCGCCAAGGAGCACGAGCGGCTCGGCCCCGACATCGAGGAGGGCTACCGCCTGGCGTGCCAGACCTACGTCGAGGGCGATGTGGTCGTGACGTGGGATCCGGAGCGTACGCCCAGCGTCGCCAAGGAGCACGAGGAGCGCTGGCGACGACACCAGGAGAAGCTGAAGGACAAGTGGCTGTCGGAGCCTGACACGGCCTGACGGGCCGAGCGAGTGGCGAACAGGACGCCGCGGCGGACAGGGGCCAGCGTGGACCGCGAGTGGGTCGAGGTCGCGGATCTCAAGGATCTCGAGCGGCGGCGCAAGCTACTCGTCGAGATCGACGACACGCCGATCGCACTCTTCCTCGTCGACGGCGACGTCCGAGCCTTCCACAACGTCTGCATCCACAAGCAGCGCCAGCTGATCAAGGGCACCATCCTCAAGGGACGGGTCATCTGCCCTGGCCACCAGTGGGCGTTCGACCTGAACACCGGCTGGGAGGAGGGCCAGGGACAGTGCCAGCCGGTCTTCGCCGCGAAGGTGGAGGGCGACAAGGTGCTGGTCGACCCCAGCCCCCGCGTGCTCGATACGGCACCAGGTGATGCCGAGCGATGGTCAGGAGCGTGAACGGCGCCGACCTCGCGGTCGTTGGCGGCGGGGTCATCGGGCTCTGCGTCGCGTGGCGGGCGGCGCAGTCGGATCTGCGCGTCGTCGTCCTCGACCCCCTCCCGGGCGAGGGTGCGACCGCGGCGGCCGCCGGGGTGCTCGCGCCGTTGACCGGGCCGCACGACGACGGCCCCGTGCTGGCGCTGTCCCGAGCGAGCGCCGCTGCCTACCCCGGTTTCGTCGCCGAGTTGGAGTCCGCTGCCGGGTTCGCGGTCGGCTTCCGACGCACCGGCACACTCGCCGTCGCTCGCACCGAGCACGCACAGGTCCTTCACGATCTCCACCAACGTGCCGAAGCTGCCGGCATCGACGCCGCGATGCTCGACAGGGACTCCGCGCGTCGGCTCGAGCCGCGGCTCCACACGGACGTTGACCTCGCTCTGCGCTTCGCCGACGACGCTCACGTGGATCCACGGCGCCTGGCGACGGCCTTGCGGACCGCCTGCCGGCGGGCGGGCGTGTCCCTCATCCCGCGCTCGGTCGAGGCCGTGGTCACGGCGCATGGCCACGCCACCGGGGTCGTGCTCGACGACGGCTCGCACATCCGTGCCGACGCCGTGGTGCTGGCCACGGGAGCGGCGACGTCATCGGTCTCGGTGCCGCCCGGGGCGGTCCCGCCGGTCACGGCCGTACAGGGCGAGGTCGTGACCCTGCGGGGACGCGAGGGTCTCTGCCGTCACGTCGTGCGACACGTGACCGCCACCCGATCGACCTGGATCGTCCCCCGCGACGAAGGTCGCTACGTCGTGGGCGCGACCGTCCGCGACGGCATCGCGGACCCCGGCGTCCGTGCCGAGGGAGTCCGCGGTCTGCTCGCCGAGGCGGCCATGGCCCTCCCCGACGTCGACGATCTCGTCTTCGAGGCCGCCATCGCGGGCTCGAGGTCGCGCGCCCCGGACGGTCTGCCCGTCATCGGCTGGTCACCGGTCCCCCGGCTACTGCTCGCGCTGGGCCACCTCCGCAAGGGCGTGCTCGAGGCCCCGGCCACGGCGAGCGCGTGCGTGGAGCTCCTGAGCGGCCGGCCGACGCCCTTCCCGCAGTTCACGCCCGATCGGCTCCTCGAGACTGTGGCGCGACCGTGATCGAGGACAGGGGACAGCGATGAGGGTGGTGATCGTGGGCGCCAGCCAGGCGGGAACGGCTGCGGCTCGGACCTTGCGCGACGAGGGCTTCGACGGGGTGGTCACCCTGGTCGGTGCCGAACCGCACCTGCCCTACGAGCGTCCACCGCTGTCGAAGGAGTACCTGCGTGGTGAGGACGACGTCGACGACACCTTGATCCTGTCTGAGGGTTGGTACGTCGACAACAGCGTGGAGCTGCGCCTCGGGACGTCGGTGCGTCGGCTCGTGGCGACAGACGCCGCGGTCGAGTTGATGGACGGCACGTTGCTCGAGGCCGACACGGTGCTCCTCACCACCGGCGGCCGACCACGGCGGCTTCCCGGTCTGGAGCCAGGCGATCACGTCCTGGAGCTGCGGACGCGCGACGATGCCGACCGCCTCCGTCCGTACCTCGTCCCGGGGGCGCGCGTGGTCGTGGTCGGGGCCGGGTTCATCGGGTCGGAGGTCGCCGCCTCCGCTCACGGATCCGGGGCAGACGTGACCGTCCTGGAGGCGGTGCAGGTGCCACTCGGACGCGTCCTCGGCGACGAGGTGGGCGCCCACCTCGGCGCGATGCACCGCGACCAGGGCATCGACCTGCGGACGGGCGTGGCCGTCGACAACGTCGAGGATCACGACAGCGGGGCGCGTGTGACGATCAGTGACGGCACCACGGTCGACGGCGACGTGGTCGTCGTCGGGGTCGGGATGATCCCCAACGACGATCTCGCCCTCGACGCGGGCCTCGAGGTCGATGGCGGTGTGATCGTGGACGAGCTGTGCCGCAGCAGCACGCCACAGGTCCTGGCCGCCGGCGACGTCGCGCGGCACTGGCACCCCCTCTACGGGTCCAGGGTGCGTGTGGAGCACTTCGACAACGCCAACAAGCAGGGTGCCGCCGCGGCTCGGAGCATCCTCGGACGCGGCGCGCCCTACACCGAGCCGCATTGGTTCTGGTCGGACCAGTACGACTTCAACCTCCAGTACGTGGGGCACGCGACGAGCTGGGACCGCATCGTGATCCGCGGATGGCCGGAGGACAACGAGTTCTCGGCGTGGTACCTCGACCAAGGCGTGCTGCGGGCCGTGTTCGCGCTCGATGCGGGCGGCGACATCCTCGCGGCGAAGGAACTCATCGCCGCGGGCGCATCACCCGACCCCGACGCGCTCGCGGACCTCGACACCGACCTGTTCGAACTCGCAGGGCTGGGCTAGCTCAGACGGCGGCGAGCTGCGCTACCTGGTAGCCGTACCGGTCAGCCAGGCCGAGGTCACGTAGCAGCCGCAGGCCGGTCTCGAGCGCCTCGCCTTCCAGCGCCCGCAGCGGCTTGCGCAGCGGTCCGGCTGGCATCCCGATGGCCGCCATCAGCGACTTCACGGCGACGGGGTTCACCGCCGAGTACGCGTAGCGGAAGACCGGCAGCATCTCGAGGTAGGTGCGGCGGAAACGCTCGGGCTGCTCGGGGTCGGAGGCGAACGGTGAGGAGATCGTGGCGAGCTCCGCGGGGATGAGGTTTCCCGTCACGTTGGCGGTGCCGTGGCCGCCGAGCGCCATCGTCGGTGGGATGAGGCCGAG
Organism: Actinomycetota bacterium; assembly: GCA_019347575.1. Taxonomy (NCBI): domain Bacteria; kingdom Bacillati; phylum Actinomycetota; species Actinomycetota bacterium. The sequence goes on from JAHWKY010000016.1 coordinate 85,567, forward strand.
GTCAGGGGAGCAGCAACACATCACGCTGATGCCAGGGGCGGCGGCCAGGACCTGCGCCACCTGGATGACGCGGGCTGTGGACTCCTTGAGGATCACCACGTTGGGGTGGTTCGCCAGTTGCAACACCTCGTTGGCGTGCAGATCCGTCTTCACCCGCGGCGGGTTGTTGTAGATCCCGATGGGGATCGGCGACGCCTCAGCGACGTCGAGGAAGTAGGCCAAGCCGTCGTCGCGCCCGAGGCTGACGTACGGCGGGGCGGCGACGACGGCACCGTCGGCCCCGGCCGCTGCTGCATGGCGGCAGTAGTCGATCGTCGCCTCCGTGGTTGCGCCCGTGCAGCCGTACCACTGCGGGACGACCCCGTCGCGGTGCGTGACGGTCTCCTCGACGATCTGGTGGCGCTCCTGCCGTGTGAGCATCGACACCTCGCCGGAGGATCCCATGATGAGCAGCGCGCTCGTGCCGTGCTCGCGCTGGAACTCGATGAGGTGGCGGAACCCCTCGTGGTCGATGCTGCCGTCGCCGTTCATGGGCGTGATCAGCGCGACGAACGATCCCGTGAGCGGCTGCGTCATGACGTTGCTCCCTTCGGTTGAGCCCATGCTCGCAGATATCGCTCGAGGGAACACGGGTCGTCGTGCTCGGAGGACATCCGGCCCGACCCGCCGGCCGTAGGAACCCCGATCATGGGGAGGGGCGGAGTCCGGTGAGGGTGACCTCGACCAGCCGTCTGACGGCGGCGTTCGACGGCAGGGCGCCGGCTGCGCCGATCGCGTGCAGGCAGTAGGTCGTCAGCTCGGCTGCCGAGACGTCGGAGCGGATCTGCCCCGCGTCCGCTGCAGCGGCCACCAGGCCGTGGACGAGGGCCCGCAGCCGATGCTCGGCGGCGGCGAGCTGGTGGTCGCCGTGGAGGAAGGTGGCCAGGTCGCCGACGTGCGGGGCGCCGTCGGGATCTGTGCGCTGGCGTTGGAGATCCGCGTAGGTGAGCAGGACCGATCCGAGCAGCTCGAGCGGCGGTGCGTCACGATCCGCGACGTCGCTCAGGCGGTCGAGGTGGTCGTTGATCTGCCGCTGGTGCCAGGCCTGGAGTACCGCTTCGACGCTGTCGAAGTACTTGTAGAGGGTGGCCCGACCGATCCCGGTTGCCTGGGCGATCTGCGTCATCGTGACGTTCAGCGGACCTTGCTCGCCGGCCAGGCGCGCAGCGGCGTCCATGATCGCGTCGCGCACCTCGCGACGGTGCGCCTCGATCGTCTCGCTCCACAGCTTCGGCACGCCCTGAGAGTACGTGCTGACGTCCGCGCCGACGACCCGTCTTGACAGAGACACTCTGTATCGCAAAACTCTTCAGCCCGAGGCGTGGAGGGACCAGCGTGGGTCAGCCCGAGGACCTCGACTCGCAGCCCCCCGACGACCGCGCCCAGGACCAGGACGACCATCGGATGCCCACGTGGGTCAAGGTCTTCCTCGCTGCGAGCCTCATCGCCGTGGTCCTCGTCGTCGTCCTGCTGGCGCTGGCAGGCGGTGACCACGGTCCCGGCCGCCACCTACCCGGAGGCGAGGCCGAGATCGAGACGCCGGCCGGCCACACACCCCCGTTCGATCACGGATGACCCTGTCCCCGGGCGTGCGCAAGACGCTGCTCGCGGTGCACCTGACGGCATCGATCGGGTGGATCGGCGGCATCATCGCCTACATCGTGCTCGGCACCACCGCGATCAACGCGACCGACGCGAAGATCATCCTCAGTGCCTGGATCGCGATGGAGGTCATCGGTTGGATCGCGATCGTGCCCCTCGCCGGGGCTTCATGGGTCACGGGAGTGGCGATGGCCCTCGGCACCCGCTGGGGGCTGTTCCGCCACTACTGGGTGATCATCTCGCTGGCCATCACCAGCGTCGCGCTGGTCGTGCTGCTGTTGCACATGCCCGACGTCACCACGACGGTCGAGTTCGCACGCACCGCCTCCGCCCCCGAACTCGCGACCCTCGGCGGCGACCTCGTCCACCCCACCCTCGGCCTGATCCTGCTCCTCGTGGTGCAGGTCCTCAACATCTACAAGCCGCGCGGGCTGACCCGCTACGGCCGTCGACGCCAGCGCCCATCCGGGTCGTCGGGTTAGGACTCGATGTCGTTGCGCTGCTGGAGGTACTCGTCGCGCGTCAGCTGCCCTTCGGCGTAGCGGCGATCGAGCACTTCCCGTGGGGACGGAGTGGAGTCCCCTCCCCGACGCGAACTCCAGCCTCGCGTCAGCGCGAGCACCGCCACGAGGGCCACGACCACGATCAGAACCGGGACGAGCCACATCCATCCGCCCATCATCCCGTCCATCATCCCGCCTTGCGAATCGGGGCCGAAGTTGCGCGGGCCTGGGGGGAGCCCGTCGAGGTAAGCGATGACCTGCTCCACCTCAGGGTCAGTCAGCCGTCCGTCGAACGCTGGCATGGGAGGTGTGGTATCTCGGCCGTTGCGGATGGTGACCTCGACCCCTTCGCGAGTCAGCCGATCGACTGCCCCACGGAGCGAGGGGTGCATGCCCATCATGCCGCTGGCGTCGCTGCCGTGGCACATGGCGCAATGGGCGCTGAAGACCTCCCGTCCGCTCTCGGCGTCAGCTGAGAAGCCGGCGCCACCAGCAGCTGACGCAGCCAACACGGCCACGATGGCGACCGTCAGGACCGCCCCGCGGAGCGATCGGTCAGGCACGGGCCACCTCCTCCAGCGCCCCGTCCGACCCAGAGCTGCGGTAGAGCACCCGAGGCTCCTCGGTCAGCACCCACCAGGTGCCATCAGGTCCGATCGCCACAGCGAACGGCTGACCCTCCAGCTCCTCGACGGGGGCCGCGTTCTGCCACGTGATGCCCCCATCGTCGGAGACATCCACACCGCGGTAGGTCGCTGCCAGGACGGTTCCCTCGTCCGCGAAGGCCAGACCGAGCGTGCCCCAGTCACCGGTCTGAGCGAAGCTCGACCCGCCATCGGTCGAGCGGAGGACGCCCTGCGATCCGCTCCCCACGAGCACGGTCTCCGGCGAGCTTGGGTCGACCGCCATCGCCGCCAGATCAGGTGGGAGCTGCTCCCCCACCGGGGCGGCGGCCATCCACGTGTCACCGGCATCGGTGCTGCGGTAGATGCCATGACCCACTACGTAGGCGTAGACGATCTTCGGATCGCTCGGCGCCTGGGCCAGTGCGTGGATGTCGAGCGATGGCAGATCCGCCGGCGACAGCATCTCGAACGCCCGACCGCCATCGTCGGACCGCGCGAGTACATCGTGTCCCCCGACGAGCAAGGGCTCGCCCTCGACCGCGACCCCGAGCGCCATCGCATCCTGCCCCTCCAGACCCAGCTGCTCCCAGCTCTTGCCGTCGGAGCTCCGCCACAACGCCCCGTGCAGCCCCAGCAGAAGCGCGCCGTCGTCCGTGGCCCGGAGCGCGTGGACGTGGTCGCTACCGGGCAGACGCCCCGCGTCGTCCGCAGCGATGTCGGTCGTCGTGGACGAACATCCGGCGAACACCGTTGCGAGGATGCCGAGGATGAAGGCTCGGGCTCTCACGTTCTGCCTCGCGTCGCCGGAAGACCTGACGAGTTCTCGTGTGGCCTCCGAGACCATAGGGGCCGAGCAGGAGTAGTGTCCGCGAGTGTCGAACATCGTACGAAGACGGGTCGCCAAGAGGGCAGGCCGTAGCGGGGGGATGGCATGGCGCGAACCAAGCTGACGGTTCCGATCGGCCTGATGGTGATCAGCCTCGCGACCGTTGGCGCCGACGCACCCGTGCCCGATGAACCGCCACCGTCTTGGTCCGCACCTGTGACGAGCCAGCTGGTACCGGGGCGCGTGCTCCCGGTCGACGTCGTGCAGCTCGACGAGCAACGGCCGACCGTGGCGACCCCCTCGCCTCGACTCGAGCAGGTGCTCACCCAGGTCGCCGATCCACGCGATCCGGTCACCTACCCCGATGCGGTACGTGTCCTGCTCGAGGACGCCTGGGGCGTCGCGCTGCTCGACGTGCGCGCGGAGCCCACCCCGTCGGACACGGCCGACACGGAGGAGGAAGCGGAACCCTCAGGGGTGCTCGCCCGCGCGTACCGAGGCGGTGATCTCGACGGTGACGACCTCGAGGATGTCCTCGTCGTCGCCTTCGACCCCCAGACCGAGGCTGCGGAGGTCCGCGCCCTGCGCGGCACCGACGGTGCGGAGCTGTGGCGTCTGCACCGCGACGAGACGGTCGTCGACGAGTTCGTCTGGCCGGTCGGCGACCTGGACGGGGACCGGATCGGTGATCTGTACGACCTGGTCTTCCGGATCGACTCCTACGACTACACCGACGAGTGCGACGCGTCCGGCTGCACCTTCGAGGCCCAGGCCACGTTCACCTGGGATCTGGTGGCCCGCAACGGCCGTGACGGCTCGCTGCTGTGGCACCGCCACTACCCGGGGTCGTACTTCGAGCGCTACCACTACCAGGACACGACCTTCGGCTCCACCGAGCAGTGGGACGTCGAGATCACCGACCTCGCGACGCTGCCCCTCCCCGGCGACGACCACGACGGCGACGGCGGACCCGATGTGCTGGTCAACGAGATCGACCTCACCGTCCACTACCGCGACACCCGCGACGATGAGCCTGTCGGAGCACGTGACGGCGAGTTCCAGCTGCGGAGCCGAACGGACGCGGCGGTGCTGCGCGGTGCCGACGCCACCGTGCTGTCGACACTGGTGAACGAGGGCCCGTCGATCGCGACGCTGCGAACGGCAGGCAACGCCGTCGGCGACGACACCCTCGACCTGCTGTGGGAGCGCACGACGGCCGAGGACGACATCTGGTCGTGCATCGTCGGTCCCTTCGTGGAGTACTGCGCCGACGAGGAGGAGGTCGCGGTCACCTACGAGCTCGAGCTCTACGACGGCTCGGATCTCGCCACCTCCGCATGGACGATGCAACCCCAGGACGTCTCCTACCCGATCGCGGTGCCGCTCCGGCACGATGTCGACGGCGATGGCTACGACGACGTCTTGCTCGACGACCTGACCTTCGACGACGGCTACCGCAGCCTGTGGTCGGCGATATCCGGCCGTACGGGGACCGTCACGTGGCAGACCGAAGGACCTTTCGCGGGGCTGCACACCGTCGCGGAGATGGGCGGGACGGCCGGGAACGATCTGCTGCTGACGGCGATGCACTACAGGTTCCACAGTGGCTGCGTCGACCCGCTTGGACTCGTCTGCCCCGAGGAGGGGCGGCTGGAGGTCAGCTTCGTGCTCTACCGGCTCGATGGCTCGACCGGCGAGCAGCTCGACGACACCAGTCGCCGGTTCACCCTCCCCTACCACAACTACCTGTGGTTCACGTTCCCGGCCTACGGAGACCACGATGGCGATGCCGTGGTCGATCCCTCGTTCGCAACCGGGACCGTCGGAGCTCCGGGCGGGGACCGCTCGGTCGGGTTGGTCCAGTCAGCCAGGACCGGCGAGGACCTGTACGTGATCGACGAGGACGGCTTCGCGTTGGCGGGATCTCTCGGCGCCGACCTCGACGGCAACGCGACCACCGAGCTGCTGCGGATCGACGCGCCCACGGTGTTCGACCCAGGCGAGGCCACCGCCCTCGCGATGCCCGAGGCGCAGGCCGTGTGGACCGTGCCCGACGAGCAACTGTGGGAGCTCGCGGCGGGTGGCGACCAGGACGGGCAGCCGGGAGACGAGCTGACACGCGCGTGGTCGGCGCTGGACGACACCGGCGTGCACCGCTCGTTCGTCGACAGTCTCGTCGGGGCGACCCTCGTCCCGCGCTGGACCCGCGAGGTCGCGGCACCCCGACCCTGAGCACGGCTTGTCGTGATGCCACGTCGCAGGCCACGTGGGTAGCGGGGTCGATCGTGCTCGTCGATGATCGCCGCGGGCGCTTGCTCGACATCACCGACCGCGGTGATACTGCCAGAACTAGAACGTGTTCTCACAGAGCGGCGTGATGTGTACGACTTCGAAGGCGAGCACGCGGACGGAGCGGAGCAGCACGGCGGCCCCTCGCGCCTGCTGACGTTCCTCGAGCTCCCGAGGAGCATCGGCGAGTACGTCGCATCGCGCACGTGGGACCTGATCAGCTCGCCCTCCGACGAAGGCGAGGGAAGGCCCGTCCTGGTGCTGCCGGGCTTCGCGGCCCCCGACGCCGCGAGCGGACGGTTGCGCGATCACCTGCACCGACGCGGCTTCCGCACCCACGGCTGGGGCCAGGGCCGCAACATCGGCCTCACCGACCCGCTCATCGACGGGTTGACACGCCGCTTCACCGAGCTGCGCGACCGCTACGAGCAACCGCTCAGCATCGTGGGGTGGAGCTTCGGCGGCATGCTCGCTCGCTGGCTGGCCCACGAGTACCCCGACGACACGCGCCAGATCATCTGCCTGGCCTCCCCGTGGCGCTCCGAGGGCGAGCGCACCCGCGCGACCGCCATGTTCGAACGCTCCCGTCGCCGTCACGGACTCTCCGATCGCGCCCGCGACATCGTCGAGCAGGCACGTCAACCGGTGCCCGTCCCGTGCACCGCGGTGTGGTCGCGCAGCGACGGCATCGTCCCGTGGCGGGGCTGCCAGGTCGACGAGACCGACCAACCCGCCATCGCCGAGAACGTCGAGGTCACCTCCAGCCACGTCGGGATGGTCGCCAACCCGCTCGTGCTGGCGGCCGTGGTCGATCGGCTCCGGCAGGACCCCGACGACTGGCGGGCGTTCGACTGGCGGACCTGCCTCGGTCACGCCTTCCTCCCCGCGCGGCTCCAGAGGACCGCCGCGTGACCGACGAGGCCCAGCAGCTGCTCGCCGAGCGCGACCCCGCCTACGTCGCCAAGGTGATGCCGCTCGTGCGGCTCGCGATGCGGACGTGGTTCCGCTACGAGGTTCGCGACATGGAACAGATCCCGCCCGGCGGGGCGCTGGTGGTCTCCAACCACTCCGGCGGGCTGCTCGCGATGGACGTCCCCATCTTCGCATCCGCGTTCATCGCCACGTTCGGGACGGAGCGGCCGCTGTACTGCCTCGCGCACGATCTTCTGTTCACCGGCGCGGCCGGACCGGTGATGCGCCGGTGCGGCTTCATCCCGGCGACGCGAGAGAACGCCGCCGCGGTGCTCGAGGCCGGCGCTGTCACGATCGTGTTCCCCGGCGGTGAGTACGACGTGTTCCGACCGAGTACGAAGGCGAACGTCATCGACTTCAACGGACGCACCGGCTACGTCCGTACCGCTCTCGAGGCCGGCGTGCCGATCGTCCCCCTGGTCAGCATCGGCGGCCAGGAGGACCAGCTCCACCTCACCCGGGGCGAGGCGATCGGCCGAGCTCTGCAGTTCGACAAGCTGTTCCGCATGCCGTACTTCCCGATCTCGTTCGGTTTCCCGTTCGGGCTGACCGCAGCGTTCCCGCCGAACCTGCCGCTGCCGACCAAGATCGTCAGCCAGGTGCTCGAACCCATCGACATCGTGGCGGAGTTCGGCGACGATCCGGACGTCGACGAGATCGACGCCGAGGTGCGTGGACGGATGCAGGCAGTGCTAGACGAGCTCGCGCGACAGCGTCGATTCCCGGTCCTCGGCTGACCGTGCTCGACCGACTCCGCCGCCTCGTCGCGCTTGTGCGCCAGCAGCTGTGGATCGGCGCCGTGTTCGTGCGCAGCGGGTTCATCCCTCTGCTGCGTCCCGCCGTCTGGCTCGGGTTCGCACGGGCCTTCCGCGAGCACGGCACGCACCCGACGACCGGCTTCGCGCTGTCAGCGGTCCGGCGCCCCGACGGCACGGCGCTGGTCGACGAGCGCGGGTCGCTGACCTGGGCGCAGCTGGAGCAACGCGCGGACGCCCTCGCCGTCGGGCTCGCCGCGGCGGCCGACGGGCAGGTGACATCGATCGCGATCCTGTGCCGCAACCACCGCGGGATCGTCGAGGCCCTCATCGCCAGCGCCCGGCTGGGCGCCGATGCACTGTTGCTGAACACCGGCTTCTCCGGCCCCCAGCTGGCCGACGTGATGGAGCGCGAGCAGGGTTCGTTGATCGTGTACGACGAGGAGTTCTCGTCGGTCCTGGCCGAGACGCGCGGGCGCGTGTCCGGCCTCGTCGAGGTGCTCGCCTGGACCGACGGCGCCGCGGAGGGCCCCACGGTCGAGCGGTTGATCGACTCCCACCGCGGAGCCTCGCCACCGGCGGTGGACCGCACCGGGCGGGTCGTGCTCCTGACGTCGGGAACGACCGGCACGCCGAAGGGCGCGCGGCGCAGCGGCGGCGGACCCGACGAGCTGGCCGGGATGCTCGAGCGCATCCCGTGGCGGGCCGAGGAGACCGTGGTCGTGGCGGCGCCGATGTTCCACGCGTGGGGCTTCGGGCAGCTGGTGATCGCCGCGATCATGACCTGCACGGTCGTGATGCGTCGTCGGTTCGACCCCGAAGCGACGCTGGGCCTCGTCGACGACCACCGCGCCACCGGGCTGTCGCTGGTCCCGGTGATGCTCGAGCGGATCGTCGAGCTCCCCGAGGAGGTGATGGGCCGCTACTCGCTGTCCACGTTGCGGTTCGTGTCCGCCAGCGGGTCACGCATGCGCCCCGCCGCCGTCACCGCCTTCATGGACCGCTTCGGCGACGTCGTGTACAACAGCTACAACGCGACCGAGGCGGGTCAGATCAGCGTGGCCAGCCCTGCCGACCTCCGGCACGCCCCGGACACGGCGGGGCGACCGGTCCCGGGCACGCGCGTCCAGGTCGTTGACGATGGCTGGCACCCCGTTCCGGTTGGCGAGGTCGGCCGCATCGTGGTCCGCGGCGCGTCACCGTTCGAGGGCTACACCCACGGTGGAGCCAAGGACGCCCGCGACGGGTTCATGGAGTCCGGCGACGTGGGGCGGTTCGACGCGGAGGGTCGCCTGTACGTCGTGGGGCGGGACGACGACATGATCGTCTCGGGAGGCGAGAACGTCTACCCGATCGAGGTCGAGAAGGCCATCGCCGACCTAGACGCCGTGCGCGAGGTGGTGGTGATCGGCGTGGAGGACGAGGACTTCGGGCAGCGGCTGGCGGCGTACGTGGTGGCGGTGCCGGGCGCGGCGCTGTCGCCCGACGACGTGAGGGCCCACGTCAAGGCCACGCTGGCGGGCTACAAGGTGCCGCGCGACGTCGTGCTGCTCGACGAGCTGCCACGCAACGCCGCGGGGAAGGTCGTGGCGCGCGAGCTCCGGGGGGCATCGTGAGCCGACCAGGTGTGACGCGCATGGAGGGGGTCGATGCCGGCTACCTCTACCTCGAGACGCCCTCGATGCACATGCACACCCTGAAGATCGCCATCCTGGAGCCGACCCCGGAGCTGAACCGCGACACGCTGATCACCGGGATGCTCGGGCGTCTGAAGCGGCTACCACCGATGCGGCGTCGCGTGGTGCCGGTGCCGTTCCGACTCAACCACCCGGTCTGGGTCACCCAGCCCCGCATCGACCCCGACCGGCACTTTTTCGTGCACACGGTGCCCGGGGCGGGGTCGGTCCGCGATCTCGAGGTGCTGATCGGCGAGATCGCCAGCACGCCGCTGGACCGCTCGGTGCCGCTGTGGGAGCTGCACCTGTGCGAGGGCCTCGCGGACGGCCACGTCGCCATCGTCGCCAAGATGCACCACTCGCTGGCCGACGGGATGGCCGCCAACGCGCTGCTCGCCAACGTCACCGACGTGCGCACCGCCGACGGGCCGGTCCCTCCACCCGAGCTGGACGAGGTCGGGACCGCTGCGGTCGACCTCCCCTCCGACCGCCAGCTCGTGCTCGACGCACTCCGCGACGCGATCGTGCAGATCGCCCTCCTGCCGGCGCTGCTGCTGCGGACCGTGCGGGGCATCGCAGAGGTGATCCGGTACCGACGCTCCGTGCAGACCGACGTCCCGGTGCCGGTCCTGCACGCTGCGCGGACATCCATCAACGGCCCGCTCACGCCCCGCAGGGCCTTCGCGACCGTCTCCTTGCCGCTGGCCGAGTGCAAGCGGATCAAGGCCCAGCACGACGAGGTCACGCTCAACGACGTGGTCCTCGGGGTGGTGTCCGGGGCCCTGCGCAGGTGGCTGGACACCCACGGCGAACGTCCCGAGCGGTCGCTGATCGCGGGCGTGCCGGTCGGCGTGCCCGCAGAGGACGATCTGCCACGGCTCATCGGCAACCGCGTGTCCACCCTCTTCACGACGCTGGCAACCGACGTCGAGGACCCGACCGAGCGTCTCGCGCGGATCAGCCGGATCGCGCACCACGCCAAGCAGATCCAGCAGCGCCTCGGCCCGACCATGCTCACCGACTGGACCCAGTTCACCCCACCGGCCCCGCTGTCCTGGCTGATGCAGCTGTACTCACGCTGGGGCGCGGCACGTCTGCACCCTCCGCCCTTCAACACGATCGTGTCCAACGTCCCCGGCCCGCGCGAGCCGGTCAGCATCGGCGGCGCCCGCCTGTCGGACCTGTTCAGCGTCGGCCCGCTCATCGACGGGATCGGGCTGAACGTGACCGTGTGGTCGTACGTCGACCGGATGAACTTCTCCCTGCTGGCGTGTCCCGATCTGCTGCCCGACGTCGAGGTGTTGGCGTCGTACTTCCCCGCAGCACTGGCCGAGCTCGACCGCGACGACGATCCCGGCGACACGCTCGACCGCGGCGATGACGACGATGGCGGCGCCTACACGGAGGCGTCCGCGTGAGTCCTCCGTCGCTGCGACCCAACACGCGCCGGACGATCGGGGCGGCCGCACGGATCACGATGGATGTCCTGCGCCGACTGCGCCCCGCCGACCTTCCTCTGACCGAGCGGATCGCGGTACCCCAGGGTCGCGTGCTGGAGCTGCCGGGCCGCGGCGAGACCTTCGTCGTGGACGTCCCCGGCCCGAGCCAGGACGCGCCGACGCTGCTGCTGTTCCACGGTCTCGGCACCACGACCCACCTGACGTGGTTCACGACCATCGGGGCGCTCGCCGAGCGGTACCGGGTCGTCGCGTTCGACCAGCGCTGGCACGGGCGCGGGATCCGCAGCGAGCGCTTCCGGCTCGACGACTGCGCCGACGACGCGGCCGCGCTGCTCGACGTTTTGGAGCTGCCGCAGGTGACGACGGTGGGCTACTCGCTGGGCGGGGCGTTGGCCCAGGTGTTCTGGCGCCGTCACTCGGACCGGGTGTCGGCCATGGTGCTGTGCTCGACCGCGATGCGGTGGACCGGCAACATCGCCGACCGCTCCTTCTTCGCACTGCTCCGCGCGGCCAACCACCTGCTGCGCCCAACGGCACGCGAGCGGGTCCACGGCCTCGCCCGGGGTCTACCGCCGGTGCCCGAGCCACCCCATGGCGGCCTGCGGTCCTGGGCCCGGCAGGAGCTGCTGACCACGAGCCTGTGGTCCCTGCCCGAGATCCTCGCCGAGCTCGGCCGCTACGACTCGTCGCGGTGGATGGGGGACGTGACGGTGCCGACCGCCGTCGTGGTGACCGCCCGCGATCGGGCGATCCCCACCGTCCGCCAGCGAGCACTGGCCGACACGGTCCCCGATGCGCTCGTGTGGGAAGCCCCGGGCGGGCACACCTCCCTGGTCCTCGACACCCGCCGGTGGCTGCCGATCTTCCTCGACGCCGTGGTCGCCGTGACCGAGCGACCGTCTACCGGTCGGGCCGCCATCTGAGTCGAGGCTCGACGGAGCCTCGCCGCTGGGTCATCCCCAGTGCGGTCAGATCACCCGGTAAAGACGCCAGGGTTCGTCGATCCCCTTGAGTTCGTGCTCGCCCCGATCCTCCAGCACCACGCCCGAGCCGGCGATCAGATCTCGAACCGTCCGTGAAATGAGCACCTCCCCGGATCCGGCGGCATCCACGACCCGAGCCGCCAGGTGGACCGCGATGCCGGCGAGGTCGTCACCCTGGTGTTCGACCTCACCCGTGTGCACACCGATCCGCACGTCGAGGCCCACGGGCTCCAGCGCCGCCACGACGTCGCGTCCGAACCGCACCGCCGCAGCCGGACCGGGGAACGTCGCCAGGAACCCGTCACCGAGGGTCTTCCTCTCGACACCGCCCTGTGCATCGAGGTGGCGCCGGACGACCTCGTGGTGACGGTCGAGCAGCTCACGCCACGCCCGGTCCCCCAGCTGCTGGAGCTGCTCGGTCGAGTTCACGATGTCGGTGAAGGCGACCGTGGCGAGCACACGGTCCGCAGCCAAGGCAGGTACGCGTCCCGTGACGAACGCCTCCACCTCCTGTAGGAGCTGAGCCGTGTCGCCGATGTACGGCAAGTGGTCCTGTCCAGGCAGCACGACCAACCGAGCATCGGGCAGGTGCTCTGCGAGGTACTCGCTGGCGTGGACGGTCACGGTCATGTCTCCGCGGCGATGGGTCAGCAGCACCGGCTGATGCACGAGCGGGAGGACGTCGCGCACGTCGATGTCGAGGGCGATGGCGTAGAGCTGTCGGATGGTCTGGGGGCTCGCGGCAGCCTGCGACCGACGGCTCCAGGCTGCCCGCTCTGCGTCCTCCTGGGCGAGGGTCGGCGCCAACGTCTCCATCGTCACCGGCTCGTCCCAGTACGGCACGATGAGCTCCGTCGCCGCTTCGATCAGCGCCTCCGCCGGGGGTGCCCAGGGGTAGTCCGGTGCCTCGGTGCAGCGAGCCATGCCGCCGTGGAGGATCAGCCTCGTGACACGGTCGGGATGCGTGGCGGCGCACAACAGCGCGGTCGGGGCGCCCTCGGAGATGGCGTACAGCGTCGCCCGCGAGGAGCCTGCGGCGTCGAGCACCGCCAGGAGGTCGGCGACCCGTTGCTCGAGCGTTGGCGCTTGCACGCTGCGGTCGGACAGTCCCACACCGCGCTTGTCGAAACGGATCACCCGGGCGAACCTCGCGAGGCGCTCGACCCACGCACGGTGCGGCGCGAACGCCCAGAACTCATCGAGGTGGGAAACGAACCCCTCGATGATGACCACGTCGGTGTCGCCGTCGCCGCAGACCTGGTACGCGATGTGGACGTCGCCGGACGTCGCGTAGCGCGTTTCCGGCCTCTCCACGACCTCTCCTCCCGTGAGCCACTGTCAAGTTCCGGTACCCGTGAGCCACGCAGCACCTTATGACGACCAGCGCTACGCCGACGCCGGCAGCGATCGCACCGGGGCGCGGATCTGAGCGTTCTGGCGCCCGGCTGACGGTCACGCACTCGGTGCCCCAGCACCTCGCAGGTCATCAACGGTAGTACCGTGGTAGTACCGTGTCCGGTACGCTGGCGGCATGACCGTCAAGAAGATCTCCGTCGCACTCGACCCCGACGTGGTCGAGGCCGCCCGTGCTGCTGCTGAAGCCCACGGGCAGAGCCTGAGTTCGTGGCTCAACGATGCGGCCCGCACCCGTCTGGTCCTGGAACGCGGCCGTCAAGCAGTCCAGGACTGGCAGGACGAGCACGGTGTCCTGACCCCGGAGGAGCGCGCTTCCGCGGAAGCGCTCCTCGACGAGTTGCTCGGTACGTCCCGACGTCGTAGCGCGTGATCATCTACGACGCCGGGGCGCTCGTGGCCGCTGAGCGCAACGTGCGGTCGCTGTGGGCGCTGCACGACGCGGCGTTGCGCCGGGATGTCTCTCCGTTGGTGCCGGCCGGGGTGCTCGCGCAGGTGTGGCGCGGCGGAGCGCAGGCGAACCTGTCTCGCCTGCTGGCGGGTTGCACCGTGTCGTCGATGGACGAGACGGTGGCCCGGGCGGCGGGAACGTTGTGCGGCCAGGCCGGGACCAGCGATGTCGTCGATGCGTCGGTGGTCGTGCTCGCACACGTGATGCGAACACCGGTCGTCACCGGCGACGCTGACGACCTACGCACCCTGGCGGACGCGGCGGGATGGCCGATAACGCTCCACGACGTCTGACGAGCCGACGATCGCAAGCGGCAGCTTTGGTCCGTCAGGTCGGGCTGACGACGGCGTCGGGCACGGCGCGTGCCAGTCGGTCGTCCGTCGTCAGCAGACCTCCGTGGCTCTCCATCGTTCTCGGTCGAGGTGCCGGCGCCGCTCCCGCCGAAGAGTCGCCTCGTGGGATCTTGGTGGGCCACCCGGCTCCCTGAAGTGACGTAACGCAGGCACCGGAGCCAAGGTGTCGCGCGGGACCGGGCCTTGATATCAGCCGTCCACGGTGATGTTGGCCGACATCCCGCGGGAGAGGTGGATGCCGCACCAGTAACCGAACGAGCCCGCCTGGGGGAACGAAGCCTCGAACGTCGACGGCAGTGGCTCACCGGTCCACGGGTCGCACGAGTCGTTGCACTCGAGCTTGGGCCCAGCGATGAGGCCGGAGTCGTGCGTCGGCGCCGGTCCGGCGACGATCCCACCCGGGGTCGACAGCGGCTCCTCGTAGGCGCTGGGGCCGTAGACGAACTCCACCAGCTGACCGTCGGGGCATCGCTCATCCATCAGCAGGTACGGCAGGCCGACGGCGACGCCCGGCGCCCCGCCGTCGCGATCTTCGGGGTCGCAGCGGAACTCGAAGTAGGTGAGGAACAGCACGGGGGTGGTTCCGATCGGACCGGCATGGTCGGGGATGAACGTCGCCGTGTGGTAGTCGAGTCCGTCAACGACGAACTCGACCTCGTCCCCTGGTTCGATGGTCAGGTTCACCGGCAGGAAGGAGAGGATCTCGACCCGCCTATCCGGCGTGCGAGCCGCGACCTGGACCTCCCACGCCCGGCGACCGTCCACGACGCGGGGCGGGGCGGCCTCGAACTCGGCGACGATCGCCTCGGCGGCGGCAGTGTCCGCCGCGACCTGGGCCTGTCGGGCCGCGTCGACCTCGGCCGGGGTGGCGATCTCGACCTCGTCGTCGACGACCTCGATCTCTCCGCTCATCTCCGGGTGGAAGGAGCAGAAGTAGGCGTAGCTCCCCGGCGGAAACGAGAACCGGATGCGTGCCGAGAAATCGGGGTTGGCGACCGCCACCCCCGTATTGAGGTACTGATCGGTGCTGTCGATCACACAGGCCGGGAGGTGGTCGCGTCCCTTTCCCATCGCGCAGTCGTCCCGCGACGGCAGGAAGCCCTCGGCGCGCACGTCCCCCGGAAGCTCGTCAGCGACGAACACCGAGTCCTGTCGCACGCCGCCGGGGTGGAAGGTGACGGTGTGGTCGCCCATCGAGGCGAAGCGCACGACGTCGTCACGGTGTATCCGGAGGGTCTCGGGGTAGAACGCGTGGTACTCGAACCGGTCCGCCTTGTCAGGCGGCGACGGCGAGCCCGGGTCGTCGGCGCCCATGACGACGAGATGGTCGGCGCCGCCGAGGCGGCGCTCGAGATCACCGTCGTCCTGGGTGCCGAGATCGGCGACGGCGAGTGCGCCGTGTTGCAACGTGGCGCTGACGAGCACCGCGACCGCGGCGACGAACGAGCGATGTTCTTGACGCATCAGGCGGAGTTGCGGGCCCGGTCCCAGGCCGATAGGGGCAGGGAGCAGTAGTAGCCGAGGTTCGGCTGGCCAGACTCGACCGGGGGGAGCTGCGATGCGCCCCGGAAGCGGGTGCCGGTCTGGAGCAGCGCTGCTCCGGCAGCGGCGGCCTGTTCGAGGGTGTCGATGGAGCCGGCGGGTGGGAGGGGGAAGGTGCCGGGTTCGACCACGTGCAGGAAGGTGAACATGCCCAGGTCGGAGTGGCGTTGGACGTGGCAGTGGATCATCCAGTCGCCGTTGCCGACCGAGGCGCCGGCGACGATCTGGAACCCGAAGCTGGCCGAGGGCCCCAGCGGGATGACGTCGAGCAGCTGGGTGTGCTCGTCGGTGGGCACCAGCACGCCGTTGCGGTTGTCGACCCAGGTGTGGCCGTGGAGGTGGAAGGTGTGGAAGTCGTCGCCGATGCCGAAGATGACGAACTCGACCCGCTCGCCGCGGTAGGCGGCCAGGCAGGTGTCGGAGGGCACCGGGTTGTCGGGGTCGCAGGTGTCGCTGTGGGGGTAGGCGCGCAGGTTGAGACTGGCGTTGTTGCCCATCGCCAGCGCGAAGGTGCGGTCGGGCAGCGGATCGCCGGGGCGGCGCACCACCAGCGCCCCGAACAGTCCCGACGCGAGCCCGCCGGTGCCGTGGTCGGTGCCGGCGACGTGGTCGTGGTACCACCAGTAGCCGGCGGTGCCGTGGGAGATCACGCGCCCGTCAGCGGCGATGGCGCGGGGTTCGGCGTACCACACGTAGGTGCGGGACTGGCCCGGTGGGACCCACGAGCCGGTGTGCATCGTCCCGTCGCTGCTGGTGGTGTACTTGACCCCGTGCACGTGCAGGGACACCCCGAGGGGGAGCGGGTTGGCGGGGTCGGGATCGATCATGCCGACCTCGGGGTCGTCACGCAGCTCCGCCAGGGTCGCGGCCGACACCTGGTTGGTGACGGTGATCGCCAGGCACTCGCCCTCGATCATCTCGATGGTCGGCCCCGGGTAGGACGCCGACTCGGGCGTGACCCCGTAACCGAGCCGGATCTCGCCCTCGACCCGCGGCAGCTCCACCGCGTACAGCGACAGGTGGCGGTTGGGCTCGACACAGCCCACCGGCAGATCCGCCGCCGTCAACCCCGCCATCACCGCCGGACCGATCCCCGTTGTGGTGGGTTCGGGGGCGACCTGGGCCGCGTCCGCAGGTGTGAGCGATGCGGTCGAGCCGGGCCAGATCGGCACGGTCAGCGCGGCGACGACCGCGAGGACCGCGATGGCGCGGCGGCGCAAGGCCGGCGCAAGCGTCGGGAGTGCGTGCATGGTGGCTCCGTTCAGGCGTAGGCGGCCAACAGCAGCGCGGCGTTGACCAGCGGATACGGCACCCCCACCGTGGGCCGATCGCAGGGGTAGAGCTGGGCGAGCAGGGGCGGGGCGGTGGACGCGTCGGGGTCGTGGTCGGCGAAGCAGGTGGTCACGCCGATGCCGTCCCAGGCGAGGTCGTAGATGCCTGAGTTGCGGATGAAGTTCCGCCGGACCCGGTTGTTGATCGGCAGGAACTCGCCTGCCCAACTCTGGGTGATCAAGATGCCGTAGCGTTGGTGGTTGCGCACCTCGTTCTTCTTGACGACGTTGTTCTGGACGCCGGGCGTCCATATGCCGGTCCCGAACGGCAAGATCGGAA